>JAAYQU010000006.1 GCA_012519055.1 Bacteroidales bacterium
AAGCTAATGGAGACTTTGAACGTGCAGTAGAAATTATCCGAGAAAAAGGTAAACTTGTTGCTGCAAAACGTGCCGACAGAGACGCAACCGAAGGTGTTGTTTTGGCAAAAGTTACAGATAATAAAAAGTATGGTGCAATTGTAACCCTTAACTGTGAAACCGATTTCGTGGCTAAAAATGCCGATTTCGTACAATTTGCACAATCAATACTTGATATTGCATTAGCAAATAAACCCTCTGACTTAGAAGCATTAAAAGGATTAAAACTCGATGGACGACCAATTAAAGAGGTTATCACTGAGCAAATTGGTGTTATAGGCGAGAAAATTGATTTATCGTACTTCCAATTTGTCGAAGGAGATAGCTGTGTGGCATATATCCACCCGGGTAATAAACTTGCTTCGTTATTATCATTTACAGGCGAAATAAGTGACGAAGCTGCTAAAGATGTTGCAATGCAAACAGCAGCAATGGCTCCAGTTGGAATAGATAAAGATGATGTTCCCGCTGATGTTGTTGAAAAAGAGCTTGAAATAGCACGCGAAAAAGCTAAAGCAGAAGGAAGACCTGAAAATATGCTTGACAAAATTGCACAAGGACGTTTGCAAAAATTCTTCCAAGAGAGCACTCTTTTAAATCAAGAGTTTGTGAAAGAAGGCAAAATTACTGTTCGTGAGTATTTAGCCAAAAACGCTCCTGCAGCAAAAGTAAAAGGTATGAAACGTTTCAGTTTGAATGACTGATAAACACAATAAGAAAACGCCTGTCAAATATTTGACAGGCGTTTTTTTATGACTTTTCTTGTAAGTCAATAATTTCCAAAGCTTTTGCGACTTTCTCCTCCGCAGGTAGCCTGCCATCAATCCAGTGAATTTTAATATTATTACGCTCCATTCTGCGAAACCACGTCATCTGGCGTTTTGCAAACTGATGAATGGCTGTGTTTAGCTCGCTGAAAAACTGCTGGTAGCTGATTTTTTCTTGCAATAGCCATGTTATATACTTGTATTCCAACCCATAAGATATAAGCACATCGGGGCTGACCCCCGACTCTATTAGCTTTCGTGTTTCGTCAATCATGCCTTCGTCAATACGTTGCTTGAGCCGTTCGGTAATTCGTTTGCGTATTTCTGCTCTTTCGAAATGTACCCCGAAAATGAGAGTGTTAAGTTTCGGATAATCAGATTTCCCCAGATTGTCTTTTTCATACGTAGCTATTTCAATGGCTCTGATTGCGCGGTTGCGTGTATCAATGTCGGTTGAGTTGTGCATTGTTTTTATCTCCGAAAGAATAGTTCCCAACTCCTCTAACGATTTGTTTTCGAGAGATTTCCTTAGCTCTGGATTCTCTGGCACATCAGGCATTTGATAGTTTTTTACTATCGACTCGACGTAAAGCCCTGTACCACCGCATAAGACAACGTTTTTGCCTCGTTTCTTTATGCTGTTGTAGGCTACGAAGAAATCTTTTTGAAATTGGTAAACGCTATATTTTTGTCCGGCATCTAAAATATCTATCAGGTGGTAGGGAACAACTTTCCCGTTTGAGGAATATTCAGAAATATCTTTTCCTGTTCCCAAATCCATTCCACGAAACACCTGTCGCGAGTCGGCACTGATTATTTCAGCGTTAAGCCTGTCTGCCAAATCGATTGCAAATTTTGTTTTCCCTGTGGCTGTGGGACCGGTTACTATAATTAGGTCGTAATTCATTCTCTAAGATTATGTTGATAAAAAAACACGTTCCGACAATCGTATCTTGCGGATTCTTTCAAGAAGTTCTTTAAAATAGTTCATCGATGACCCAGACTTGAAACGTTCATCGTTCAGAGCGAAGCCCTTGATTATGTAGTCGCGAAGTCGTTGAGTTGCCCAAATACGAAATTGTGTGCCCTGTAGCGATTTTACTCTATAGCCAACTGAGATAATGACATCAAGGTTGTAGAAATTTACTTCGTGGCTTTGTGTTTTGTCTGCTATTGCACCATGTTGAGTGGTTGTTCGGAATTTCCGAACAACCAGTTCTTCCTGTAATTCACCCTCTTCAAAAATGTTGGCAATATGCTCGCTAACAGTTGATTTCGCTTTACCGAATAAAGTGCATATCTGTGCTTGAGTAAGCCACACTGTTTCATCGGTCAGTAGCACATCAACTTTGATATTGCCGTCCTCTGATTGATAAATGAGCATTTGATTATTTTCTTCCATAGCCGTTTTTATATAAAGCTTTGTGTTACTAATGCTTAACTGCTCATAAAATCGTTGAACATGTCATGTTTTTTTGCATTATCTAATAACTCAGCCCATTCTCTTTGTTCGAGAATTGGAGCGACTATTGTATACTCATCAATCAACTCCCATTTAGATGGCAAAATAGCATTTAAAATATCATTTGTTATCACAATTGGCTCTTCTTTTGATGTGTTTAGTAAAATGAAATCATAGCTGTCAATTATGCAGTTTACTCTGTTTGTCAAGAGTTTGAGAATCATTGTGTCTTTCTTTGATTTTTTCATTTTCATAATATCCCCATAGTCATAATCCGGGATGCGATAGTTCACTTCAATTATTAAGTCAAGCATTTTATTTTTTAATTGCTCTTCATTTAGTTTTTTAAACTGTTCGTGTAATCGTTTGCCAAAATGGACTTTTCTAATTGGTCCATAAATAGTAATATTGTTGTCTTTTGTAAAATAATAAATCATTTTACAATCTTGTATCTCTATTTCAGCAATTTTATCGTCGTTAAAAAGAGGAAAACTTAATATTTGTTCTTCATTTTCATTAATAAGGGTTCCGTTTGTTAGTGGCAGTATTTTGGATACCAACAAGTTTGTTAATTGATAATCGTGTTTATTAGACAAAACGGTATTTTTAATTTCAATTGAGTCCTCATTAATTGATAAATTTACCCCTCGAGTAGATTTTTTATTTATCCAATAGTAAAATATGTTTTCTCCTCTATTTTCAAATTTGATTTCTGAATGAGATAAAAGGACTCTATTCAAATCGTTAAAATTAAAATGAGATTTTGTGATTATATTGTGAACTATGCTCATTACTTTGTTTTAAAAATATGCGTTTAATTTACATCTACAGCATGCATGAACAAATATTGGGATTTGATTTTGAAAACTGTTTTGAATTGTATTTTGAATCGAATTTATTTGCAATAATATTATAAAACATTTGTTTTCAAACTTAGCAAAATCTTTTAAATAATTTAGTAATGATTGAAAAATACCCTAAAAATTCACCTTGTCGCAAGCGCAATAAAAACTATCTTTGCAATCAATTCATAGAAAAAGAGATATTTCTGATATGATTGATTTTCAACAATATACTTTCCCTTCGGGTTTGCGTTTGGTTCATGTTTCCGATAAAAGTATGGTTGCACATTTTGGTGTTGTTTTTGGTACAGGCTCGCGTGACGAGTTGCCAAAGGAACATGGCATAGCCCATTTTATAGAACATATGCTTTTTAAAGGTACGACAAATCGTAAGCCTTATCATATTCTTAGTCGTATGGAAGACGTTGGCGGAGAGATAGATGCCTACACAACTAAAGAGATGATTGTCATCGCATCGAGTTTTCCCAAACAATATTTTAGTCGTGCCGTTGAGTTGGTTTCAGATATTACGTTCAACTCGACTTTCCCCGCAAAGGAGATTCAGAAAGAGAAAGAGGTTGTGTTCGAGGAAATTAATATGTATAAAGACTCTCCGTCTGAGTTCATATATGATGTTTTTGATAGCCTGCTATATGGCGATCATCCAATGGGTAAAAATATTCTCGGCACGCCGGAATCAATAAGTAAATTCGACGAAACGAGCCTTAAAAATTTCTGGGCAAGACAGGTTATTCCCCTAAACACAATTGTTTGTTCGGCTGGCGACATCCCTTTTAAAAAGGTGGTTGCGTTGGTTGAGAAGAGCTTTTGCGATTTCAAAAATATATCGTCTCCTGTAAAGCGGGAAAAGCCTGAAACCGCTCCGATATTTGCAAAATCTGTAAAGAAAAACACACATCAAGCCCACTGTATTATGGGAACGTCGGCTTTTGACGTTAAAAGCAAATATCGTGTTCCTCTTAAAATTCTTACAAACTTACTCGGCGGACCGGGAATGAATTCACGCCTAAACCTCTCTTTACGCGAGAAATATGGATTGGTCTATCAGGTTGATGCCTACTACTATCCGTTTTCTGATAGTGGAAATTTTGGAGTCTATTTTGGCACCGATTCCAACAGTGTTGACAGATGTAAAGAGTTGGTTTATAAAGAGATATCTAAACTTGCGGATTGCAAGTTGGGAACCATGCAGTTACACAATGCAAAACGTCAAGTCAAAGGACAAATAATACTTGGCTCTGAAAATCACTCAAGCTTAATGTTATCGACAGCAAAATCGGTACTTATGTTTGACAAAATTTGGACTATCGAAGAGATTCTGTCAGACGTTGATTCTGTGACAGACTCCCTGTTGTTAGAGACGGCAAATCGTCTGTTTGAAAATCGCCAATTATCAACACTCTTATTTTATTAAAGTTATGCCAGCGTCCAAAACCGAACTGCACGAGTATATTTCGGCTCACACATCGCCAGAGTCGCAGTTGTTACAAGAGGTAAACCGACAAACACATTTGAAAGTCTTACAACCACACATGATTTCGGGGCACGTTCAAGGTCGTTTCCTGTCAATGTTAAGCAGAATGAAAAAGCCTAAACGGATACTCGAATTAGGTACATTTACAGGCTATTCGGCACTCTGCTTAGCCGAGGGGCTTGCCGATGATGGCGAGCTAATAACCATCGAGAGTAACGACGAATTAGAAGAGCTAATTTTAAACAATTTTGCAAAATATAGCCGTCCAGAGGCTTTAAAGCTGATGATAGGAGAGGCTTTAGAAATACTGCCCCAATTGGACGGAAAATTCGATTTGGTCTTTATAGATGCCGATAAAACTGAATACCCTCAATATTTGCAATTGATAATTCCTTTACTAAACAAAAATGCATTTATCGTTGCCGACAACGTGTTGTGGTACGAAAAGGTTCTAGATTTGTCTGCCCATAACGACCCTTCGACCAAGGCGTTGGCTGAATTTAATGCAATGATAAACAGCGACAAACATTTTCAGAATATCATTTTACCGTTGCGCGATGGATTGATGATAGCCGAATACACCATCGGCAATTAGTGATGTGCAATTAACAATGAGCAATTAATTGAGTGTCAGGGAAATGTAGAGACGGAGCATGCTCCGTCTCCTCTTAATATTCCTTAATTTCTTAATGGTTCAAAAGCAATGGTGTTAAAAGTTGAAAGAAATTAGTAAAACAAAATTGTTAATTGCTAATTGCTTTATGATATTTATATTTGCGTATTAATAAAAAACAGCCAACTTGAAACGAACTTTTGTCTCCAGCCTTATCCTTTTAATTTTCCTTAACCTTTTGGTTAAGCCTTTTTGGGTGTTTGGAATAGATAGAAGTGTACAACTTGCCGTTGGGGAAAGTGCTTACGGAATGTACTTTGCCCTTTTTAATTTTTCGCTGCTTCTAAATATTTTGTTGGATGTTGGTATAACAAATTACAACAATCGCAATATTGCACAACATCAGTTTTTGCTTTCAAAGCACTTTTCTAACCTCGTGGCACTCAAGGGCTTGCTGGCAATTTTTTATGCCGTGATAACGTTATCAGCCGCCCTTATTGTCGGATATCGTGGTTATCAGCTTAATATGCTTTTATTGCTGATGTTTAATCAGTTTTTGTCCTCTTTTATTCTATATCTGCGTAGTAACATCTCGGCATTGCAGTTGTTCAAGACAGACAGCGTAATGTCTGTTGTTGACCGAACGCTTATGATTATTATATGTTCCTATTTGCTTTGGGGAAGAGCCACAGGAACACCGTTTAAAATCGAATGGTTTATTTATGCACAAACCTTATCATACTCAATTACCGCTTTAATTGCACTCCTTATCGTAATCAGTAAAGTTGATAAATTTAAAATCCATTTCGATTTAGCTTTTAACCGCGTAATGCTAAAACAGAGTTTCCCGTATGCCTTGCTTATATTGCTTATGGCGTTTTACAACAGAATTGATTCTGTAATGATTGAGCGGTTATTGCCCGAAGGTGCAGCAGATGCTGGTATTTATGCTCAAGGTTTTAGAGTGTTAGATGCAGCAACAATGATTGGATATCTGTTTGCGGGGCTTTTACTTCCAATATTTTCGTATATGATTAAAAACAAGGAAGATGTGGCACAAATTGTAAAACTTGCACTAATGTTGTTAATTGTTCCCGCTCTGTTATTAGCCTTTGGGTGTCTTTTCTTTAGATACGATATTATACAGTTGCTTTACCATCACAGAAATGCATATGGTGTAAATGTGTTTGGAATACTTATTCTTGGCTTTGTGCCCATTGCAACAACCTATATTTTCGGCACTCTGCTCACAGCAAACGGGTCGATGAAACAACTAAATACAATGGCATCAATTTCAATGGCTTTAAATATTATTCTTAACCTGATTTTAGTTCCTCGTTATCAGGCAACTGGCGCAGCTATTTCAAGTCTTGTTACACAAACATTTGCCGCTTCTGCTCAAGTTTTTATTGCGGTAAAAGTTTTTGGATTTAAAGTGCGACAGCAATATGCGGTTAAGTTTTTTCTTTTTTTAGTTGCGATTGTGATGTTAGGTTTCCTTGTTACTGTTTTACGACAACATTTTTCATTCAGTTGGTACTATTATTTAGCAATATATATATCTGTTGGATTATTGTTGTCGGTATTGCTCAAACTGTTTTCGTTTAAAGGACTATACGAGATTATCAGATACAATACCTAAAAATTTAACGTATCATTCACATAATGGCACTATTTATCAAGCAGTCGCCTTTCTTTCGTCTTTTTTTATTTACGATTTCGGGGATTATTACGGCTCAATACTTCGAAATTGAAAGTACATGGTTATTGTCTGTAGCTCTTGTGTTTTGGACTGTTTTGCTTGTTGTTTACGGATTAATAAAAAACATAAAAATTGATATTTTTTGGGGATTTGGATTTAACGCTCTCTGTTTTTTAGTCGGTTTTATATTGGCGCAAAATGCAAAGCCTCTTAACGATTTGCCTGACTTTGAAAGCAATAGCGGATTTACCATTATAATTGAACAAAACGAGGGCAGGATAAACAATAGGAATAGATATCTTGGACGATTGTACTTTACTGATAATCATAAATTTCTCGATAAAACAGTAAAAGTAAGACTACTTGCCGATACGACTGAAACCGAAATAAAAGAGGGGGATATTGTTTTTTGTATCGGAAGACTTCAAAAAATAGAAAACCGCGGTGATCCCGGCGAATTTGATTACAAAACATGGGCAAACCGCAAGCAGATTTATTACAGTTCGTTCGTTCCCAAAGGCAAATGTACAATTGTAGGCTATGACGAGCCAACACAAATCAAACAGTGGATTTCAAGCATTAGGATTTGGATTGAGCAATGTTTTACAAAGTTTGGAATTACCGGCAATCAAAATGCCGTGCTTATAGCCCTAACGACAGGTGACAAGGCAAGTCTTGACCCCGAATTGAAAAGTGCATTTACAACGGCTGGATTAATGCATGTGCTAGCTGTCAGTGGGTTGCACGTGGGTATTATCTATTTGGTTCTTAGCTGGATAGTTAAACCGCTAACATTTTTCCGTCAAGGTAGGATTTTAAGAATCGTTATAGTAATTACTGCACTTTGGCTGTATGCCTTTTTTACAGGAATGGCTCCATCTGTAAAACGAGCTGTGTTAATGTTTTCGTTTTTAGTTGTAGGCGAGGCTTCCGGCAGAAAGTATTCAGGACAAAATTCGCTGTTTGCTTCGGCATTTTTTCTTATGATTTTTAATCCAAACATAATATTCGAATTAGGGTTCCAGTTGTCGTATTTAGCGGTATTCGGTATTTTTCAATTTCATAAACCCATATATAACCTTTTCTGTTTTAAAAACAAACTGCTTGATAAAATATGGAGTCTTAGCGCATTGTCGATATCAGCTCAACTTGCTACAACGCCCATAAGTTTACTCTATTTCAATCAGTTTCCGTTATATTTTCTGTTGGGGAATATTGTAATTGTTCCGTTGGTGGGAGTTATTATTCAAGGGGCAATTTTATTTATGGCACTTAGTTTTTATGCGCCTTTGGCTAAAATAGTTGCGTGGTGCGTTAACCTAATGCTAAAGTTTATGACAGGAACTACCGAGTTGATTGCAAAGCTTCCCTATAGCCAGATTACAGGAATTTATATTGATGTGGTTATGGTTATTGCCCTTTACGCACTTTTCCTGATAGCGCACTCTTATTTTAAGTCGCACAGTCCCAGAACTTTAGTCGGATTATCGACGCTATTATGTTCACTTTTGATATATTCGGCAACAAAAAGCCATATTCTAGGTAACAGTAACGAAATACACGTCTTTAAAACAGCAAACAGCCCGATTTATATTGTGGAATCCAAAAACGTACACTCAATTGTTGCAGATTCGACAGTGCCGGTTGAGCGTCATATAGCGCAACTCTCTAACTTTTATGGTGCAAGACTAAATCACGCAAGTTACAACGAGGTTCAGGGTCGGGTTTCGGTTTGGGAGCATCCTGCTGGGAAGATTCTGATTGCTCCCGAGAATATCCTTTCAAGTATTGATACTACGATTTTTGAAAAGGTTGATGTTGTTGTGAGAAGTAAGCCTGTTAGGAAGTTTAAAAATTAGAATCTGTTAATTGCTTAATGAATAATACTTTACATTGAATCTTTTTAGCTCTCTATGCCTTTCCTTGCCAGTACACCTTGATTATAGTAATGCTTAATCTCTTTCATCTCGGTAACTAAATCGGCAAATTCAATTAGCTTGTCTGTTGCATAGCGACCTGTAATAATAATTTCAGTCTCGTCGGGTTTCTGCTTAATAATATTTATAAGCTCGTCGTCAGTAAAGAGGTTGTAGTAGATAGCGATGTTTGCCTCATCTAATACAATCACATCGTACTTGCCTAATAAAATTATTTCGGAAACCTCTTTAAGTCCCTCGCGAGCTGTATCTATATCAGCTTGTGAGGGCTTTTCGTAGATAAAACATTTTAGCCCATACTGCTTTATTGTGATGTCGGGTAAATATTTTTGTATCGCTTTAACTTCCGAATAGGCTTCACCTTTCACAAATTGAGCGAAAAAAACCTTTTTCTCTGCGCCAACTGCTCTTAATGATAATCCTAATGCTGCGGTTGTTTTTCCTTTGCCGTTGCCGGTATAAATATGTATATATCCCTTCATAATAATGAGTTTTATACAATGTGATATTGTTGAAAATGTATGGATGTAGCTATAACACTATAATGGAAAATTAGTCGATTAATTTGAAGTTGATGAAGCTTAACAAATTAAACAAAAACGGGGGATGAAAAAATCCCCCGTAAACTTTTTATTTCAAATAATCTTCCGTCAGAGCTACCCAGTAGGTTGCGCCGCGGCTAAGCATATCTTGGTTGAAAACATATTTGGGGTGATGCACCATAAAGGTGTCGCCGTTGCCAATCATGCAGTATGTTCCGGCTTTTTCTTTTAGCATAAAGGCAAAGTCCTCGCTACCCATATAGGGGTGCATGTTTTCCACAACTTGATCTTCGCCAAAGGTAGCTTTTGCTACGTTTGCTGCCCACTTGGTGTTTTCGGGAGTGTTGATTAATACTGCTCCTGCAACGCCCTCGCGGATTTCATATTGACAGTTAAACGCTTCGGCTTGCGCTTTTGTAATTTTGCGGATTTTATCAAGAACCATAATGCGAAGGTCAGGCTCCATATTACGGATACTCAAACGCAAGATAGCTTTCTGTGGAACAGCATTACCTGCTATACCTGACTGAAATGCTCCCACGTTTACCACCGAGTTTTTCCATGGCGATACGTTGCGGCTTACGATAGTTTGTAGTGCCATTACAAGAGAAGCTCCGCATACCAATGGGTCGATACTTAGCTCAGGCATTGAGCCGTGTGAGCCTTTACCTGTAAGCTCAATCTCCCAGTTATCAACGGCAGCCATTGTTTCGCCCTCGCGGAAATGGAATTTTCCTAAAGGTAAACCGGGCATATTGTGCATTCCATAAACAGCGTCAACAGGGAAACGTTTGAACAGACCGTCTGCAACCATTGCTGGAGCTCCTTCCATGGTCTCTTCGCCGGGTTGGAAGATTAAACGGACGGTTCCGTTAAAGTTTTTGGTTGTTGCCAAGTATTTTCCCGCGCCGAGTAACATCGTAGCGTGTGAGTCGTGTCCGCAAAGGTGCGACCAGCCTTCTACTTTGCTCTTGTACGGCAAATTGTTATCTTCTAAAATGGGTAGTGCATCGAAATCGGCACGCATACCAATAGATTTTTTCCCGTTACCTACGGTCATAGATGCTACAACACCTGTTCCGCCAATGCCTTCAACAACATCGTAGCCCCACGATTTTAGTTTATCGGCTATGTATTTGGCTGTTTTAGGAGTATCCATGTTTAGTTCAGGATTTTGGTGCATATAGTCCATCCACTCTTTCATTTCGGGTTGAAGCTTTGCAACTTCAGATAATAATTTTTTGTTCATAATATTGAAATTTTATGGGTTTGTTATTTTATTTGCACAATTGCTTGTAAACAGTGATTTTTATATGTGTTATAGTAACTTTCTTGCTCTCTTACAAAATCACTCTGCTTTTCTCAAGTTGACAGATCTATCACGGTTACCTCAAGATAACTTTCTGTCGTAAAGGTATAATTATTCTTATAAAATATCAAGATAAGGGGGTTGTTTTTTATAAACTTTTGGTCATTAAAGAACCCTTTAAAAGTTTATTATAATTTAAGGTGTTGTGATATTATGCTTTAAGGGTTTTAGAACTTAATATTATTTATGAAAAACCACTTCTTACAAAATTAGCTTCATTTGTCATTACAGTAATTGCTTTTCCATTTGTTAAACTTCAAAGCGAAATAAAAAGCAGAAGGGAAACTTAACAAAGTGATTATAACACCAATCAATGCCCATAATAGCAAGGCTTCAAAACTCGTTTGTCCATTTTTAATAAAAAGGTAGAGTGTATAAATACAATAAGGTAATGCAATTATAGATGAAATAATTACGGGAACATATTTACGCCATATTATCCATTGCCCAATATGGACTAAAAGGTGTATGAAGTAAGCCGAAAAAGCGGCAAACCACAAGTAGTATGCACCATACCAAAGTGACAAATATGCAACAATAGAAATCAGTATAAATTCATGTAACACTGCAACAGCAAAAGCAGAGGTTGAAAGCGAGTATATTTGTTTTTTGTTCAATAAGTCATTCAGTTTAGGAAAACGTTTTTCAATTTCTGATTTGTTTTTTGCAAGCCATGGTTTGAACATTATGATTTCTTCAAAGTCGTGGAATATAAAAATCACAGGTAAAAGTGCCATTAATAACTTTGTTTCATTCATCTCTTTTATTGTTTTATTTTCTTGTAATTTTTGATGCTTTCACTTTACTGGTTTCAGTGCTTCTGAGTTTCTAACAATATATTGCACAAAGTTTGTTGTTGACAACTGTTCATTAAAAACAGCACAATAGTTTGCTTAAAGAAGTTAGTCCTAATTGTTATTAGTTTTTGTTTGTTCTTGCATTTCGCCTAAATAGTGTTGTGTTCCGCCATAGTATTTAAAGTTTATAAAATCGCAACCGTACTGCAGTGTTGGTTCGTTGTTTTTCTTGCAACTTGCAAAAATTAACGAAATGGTCGTGATTGATAAAATTAGTTTCTTCATGGAAAATGTTTTTTATAATGAGATAACCAAGTTACAAATTTTTCATAAAGTTGTCAAGGGGTAAGGATGTTTTTTACGTAGATTAATTTTTGTTAACTTTACAGAAACATAGAGCGTATTCGCAAATGTTAAAATTATAATCAAATGGATACAGAACATTCAAACAAAATTCTCCTTTTTATTACTGTTGATGATGTGCAATTTGAGGCAATGGAAAAAATAGCAGAAAATTAAACGATGATGAAATTTATATTGCCCAAAAAGGATTGGGAAGTGGCTTGCTTGCAACTATAGACGTTTTATACTCAACAATTTTTAATGAAATGATTGAACATGCGTGAAATAGGCGACACGGATGCATAAATATTTGTTTGCAAACAAATTGCGAGTCCGCTTGTTTTGGTGACAAACAAAAAAGCCAACCGACTTATTCTAAGTTAGTTGGCTTTTTATTTTTATCTAGCTTAAATATTATCTATCAGCCAATTCGTCTGCAAGACGTTGTGTTAATAGTGGAACTATTTTGCACAAGTCGCCAACAATACCCAAATCGGCAACGCCGAAAATTGGTGCAAACTTATCTTTGTTGATAGCTATAATATAATCGGACTCTTCCATTCCTGCAAGGTGCTGAATTGCTCCGGAAATACCGATAGCAAAGTAGAGGTCAGGTCTAACCGTTTTACCTGTTTGACCAACTTGTCGATCTTGGGTTGCAACACCTGCGTCAACAAGGGCGCGAGATGCCGACCTCTCGGCTTTCAACAGTTTTGCAAGTTCGTAGAGTTTCTCGTATCCCTCGTGGCAACCAACACCACGTCCACCAGAGACAAGAATTTTTGCGTCTGCAATATCAATCTTATTTTTGGTTTCGGTAACGTTCTCAACAATCTCAACTTTAAATTTTGAGTTGTCGAACTCAACCTTAAAATCAACTACTTCGCCTTTGCGTGACTTGTCGGCAACATTTTTCTGCATTACGCCAGGGCGAACGGTTGACATCTGCGGATGATGGTCGGGACAAATAATCGTTGCCATAAGGTTTCCGCCAAAGGCAGGACGTGTCATAAGAAATTTACCCTCTTCGTCAATCTCAAGTTTTGTACAGTCGGCTGTAAGACCAGTCGCTAAGCGTGCAGACAGGCGTGGTGCAAGGTCGCGACCTATGGTTGTTGCGCCAAACAACACAATGTTGGGCTTGTATTTGGTAATCATTTGCCCTATTGCTTGTGTATACTGTTCAGTTAGATAGTGTTCGAGGTTAGGGTGATCAGCAATTAGAACGATATCTGCGCCATATTCAATCAATTTTTGTGCACTGTTTTTTACGTTGTGCCCTGCAAGCATAGCAACAACCTTTTGTTTCAGTGCGCCAGCAAGTTGAGTGGCTTTACCAAGCAACTCAAGTGCAACTTTCGAGATTTCCCCACCTCGCTGTTCTATAAAAACAAAAACATTTTGATTATCTTGATTATTCATTTTTCAATTATTTTAAAAGTGCTCCGATGATTAAATAATAAACTTCTCTTTCAGTCGGCTAATGATGATTGCCACTGCTTGTTCAGCATCAACTTCGAACTGTTCGCCAGCCTGTTTAACGCCTTTTGCAAACGATTTTGCAACCTTTGTGGGCGAGCCTTTTAGTCCGAGTTTCTCTACGTCAACGTCAATTTGGTCGGCAGTCCAAATTTCAACTTCCCTGTCGTATGCCTCCATTATTCGGCTTACGCTCATGTATCGTGGTTTAAATCCTGTGGCAAGCACCGTAAGCAAGCAAGGCAGTTGTGCTTTTAGGATTTGATAACCTGTTTCATTCTCTTTTTTAATATTAACCGAGCGGTCGTTGTTGAGTGTACAACTTGCAACATACGATACTTGTGGCAAATCTAAATGTTCGGCAATCTGCGGACCAACTTGTGCTGTATCGCCGTCAATTGCCTGACGACCAGCGACTACAAGGTCAAATTTCAATTTTCTAAGTGCGCCAGCCAATGCGTTTGATGTTGCTAAAGTATCAGCTCCGGCAAATTTTCTGTCCGTTAGCAAGATAGCACGGTCTGCACCCATTGCAAGGGCTTCGCGCAACATAACATCGGCTTGGGGAGGTCCCATTGTGATAACGGTTACGTGAGCACCGTGTCTGTCTTTCAACTGTAGTGCAAGCTCCAAACCGCTTTTGTCGTCGGGGTTCATAATACTTGGAACACCCTCTCTGATAAGTGTCCCTGTTTCAGGATTTATCTTGATTTCGTTGGTGTTAGGCACCTGTTTTATGCAAACAACTATATTCATGGTAACAAAGTATAAAAATTATTTAAAAAGGTTAGCAGCGATAACCATACGTTGAACCTCTGATGTTCCTTCGTAAATCTCGGTAATCTTCGCATCACGCATCATTCTCTCAACAGGATATTCGCGTGTATATCCATATCCACCGTGGAATTGCACGGCTTTGGTAGTAACTTCCATTGCTGTTTCGGCAGCAAAGAGCTTAGCCATTGCAGCATCAACAGTGTATGGCACTTTGGTATCTTTCTTAAACGCAGCAGAACGAACAAGTAATCTTGATGCCTGAACTTTTGTATAAAGGTCAGCCATTTGAAACTGAGTGTTTTGGAAAGCAGAGATGCTACGTCCAAACTGCTTTCTCTCTTTTGTGTATTTAACTGTCTCATCAATAGCACCTTGAGCAATGCCAAGAGCTTGTGAGGCAATACCAATTCGTCCGCCGTCTAACGTTTTCATTGCAATACTAAAACCTCTGTTTAACTTGCCTAACAGATTGCTTTTTGGAATTCTGCAATTATCAAATATAAGTTCACAAGTTGAAGAACCTCTAATACCCAATTTGTGTTCCTCGCGACCAACTGTAAAGCCCTCTGTTCCAGCCTCAACAATAAAAGCTGAAATGCCTCTCGTTCCTTGTGATTTGTCGGTCATCGCAAAAATGACAAAAACGTGAGCATGTCCTGCATTGGTTATGAAGATTTTGCTTCCATTTAACACATACTCGTCGCCATCTTCAACAGCTGTTGTTTGTTGTGCTGATGCATCTGTACCGGCATTTGGCTCGGTTAATCCAAAAGCTCCAATCCATTCGCCATTACATAGCTTTGGCAAATATTTTTGTTTTTGCTCTTCGGTGCCGTTCTCAAAAATTGGTGCAACGCACAGTGAAATATGAGCCGAAAGTAGCACTCCCGTTGTTGCACAGGCGCGTGAAATCTCTTCAACAGCCATTGAATAGATTACATTTGAACCGCCCGAACCGCCATACTCTTTTGGCACGGTAATGCCCATTAAACCTATGTCCGCCATTTTTTTTGCCGTCTCCGCGGGAAATCTTTCCTGCTCATCAATTTCGGCGGCTAATGGCTTAACTTCTTTTTCTGAAAACTCATGAATCATTTTCAGAAAAAGTTCTTCTGTTTTTGTTAAATTAAAGTCCATAGCGTAAATTGTAATTTATAAATATATAAAACTATCATTGTTTTTAAGTGTCTCTTTTTCAGTCGTTTAGACATTTGAGTGTTTGGCGATTGCACAAAAAAATAGCGCACTTCAATAGTAAATATGCGAAGTGACATTGTGCAACATTTTCTGACGAAAATCAGATTAGGTAATAACCAATCTCCATGCCAAAAGTTGACTTCAAAATTACAATTT
This sequence comes from Bacteroidales bacterium, assembly GCA_012519055.1. Classification (NCBI taxonomy): domain Bacteria; kingdom Pseudomonadati; phylum Bacteroidota; class Bacteroidia; order Bacteroidales; species Bacteroidales bacterium. The sequence continues at coordinate 15,517 of JAAYQU010000006.1, forward strand.
TAAATCATGAAAACCATGAAAATAATGAGAAACGGCAAAACCAAAATAAATAAAATTAATAACCAACATCAGTCATTATAACTAAAAACTTAAAATTCTTTTTTTTGAAGATGCTGATATTTACTTAGTTGTTATAATTTATATGTTCTATAGGTAAAACAACACATATTAAAGATAGTAAACAGAATGATTCCAGCTTGTCTGGTTTCATAAACTTACTACTTTTGTGTCTGTTTTTAATCACAAACTTTTAACTAAAAACTGTATGAAAGCTTTTCTTACTATTGGATTGCTTATTTGCTCTAATATTTTTATGACTTTTGCATGGTACGGACATTTGAAACTCTCTGAATATTCGTGGTTTAGCAAATTGTCGTTGTTTGGAATTATTGTTTTTAGCTGGGGCATTGCTTTTTTCGAGTACTGCTTTCAGGTTCCGGCAAACAGAATTGGTTTTGTTAATAATGGCGGACCGTTCTCTTTGGTACAACTAAAGGTGTTACAAGAAGTTATTACACTTGTAGTGTTTATGGTTTTTTCTTATGTGGCTTTTCAGTCGCAAATAAAACCCAACCACATCATAGGCTTTGTGCTGTTGGTGTTGGCGGTCTATTTTATCTTTAAAGGATAGAGTTATTTAAAGAAAATATAAGTTCAAACAATAAATTAAAGTTAAAAAAATTGCTTCGAGAATCACATCTTAAAGAAAAAAACTATACATTTATTGCGAAAATGTTCGTGTTGAAAAACAAATTCAAGAACAGTTAAAATAAAACTACTTTCACAATAAAAACAGAGAGCTATATTGTGAAAAGTATTACAAATATTCATTCATATCGACAACTACATCTATGAAACGAATATGCCAATTAAACCTTGATACAAAATAAAGTGATTATTGCGCGTAAGTTTCATATCACATTAAACTAAAAATCGTGAACATATGAAAAGAAATGTTTTACTCTTTTTTACTCTTATTTGTACAACGGCTTTTGCCCAAACAGATGAAGATACTGTCAAGCCTTCAACATGGAAAATGATAGGCAACGCTCAATACGTTACCCAACACCATTGGCGTGGAATTGGCAAGGGGGGGTTGTTCGGCGGTGCACCTGCTTTTGAACCAACAGTTGCGTTTGTTAATAAGAACTGGAACATGGGTGTCTTTACTGCCGCCTCTTTTGATGACGTTTATAAGGCTGTGATACCGTGGGTATCGTTCTCACCAGTAAAAGGCTTATGGGTTGGCGTTTGGGACATCTATTCACCCGGAAAGGTTATGTGGACACACAATCCATTTGATTACTCTCTTGCCACATCAAAGCACTTTGTTGATGCGGTAATCTCTTATCAGCTTCCTTGGTTCCCTCTCACTTTTAAGTGGGCGACAATTGTAGCCGGTAAGGATGCTAATGCTGACGGAAAAAGAAACTTCACCTCATACGGGGAAGTTTCCTACGTGCATCGTTGGAATGCTTTCAGTATTTGGGGATGTGTAAGTATGACACCCGCGAAAGGGTTGTACACAATGGCCGTAATGAAAGATGGTAAAGAACCCAAACCCGGCATTAACAACTTAGAACTTAAGTTACAGTACGACTTTAAACTTTACGAGCCAGTTTCGTTACCCGTATTTGCAAAATTCACTTACAATCCGCTTGTTAACGTATTCCTATTTCAGGCTGGTGCAAGCATAATAATTCCATATTCATTCAAATAAAACCTTGAAACAATGCAAACAACAACTTACAAAGGAACAGATAAAGTACTTATAGGCTTTATTCTTGCTGTTCTAACATTTTGGCTTTTTGCCAACTCAATGATGAACGTATCGCCCGTGATGACCGAAATGCTCGGCATGGATGCGAATACAATGAACATCGCCGTATCACTCGCTGCCCTGTTTTCAGGGATTTTCATTGTTGTGATAGGTGGATTAGCTGATAGTATCGGTCGTGTAAAAACTTTTAAAGTCGGGTTATATTTGGCTATTGCAGGTTCACTCTTAGTGGGATTATCTCCCAAAGGAGACCTCGCCGTACCAATGCTTCTAATAGGACGTGCTTTGCAAGGACTCTCCGCTGCTTTCGTAATGCCAACAAGTTTAGGTATGATTAAAATTTTCTGGGAAGGCAAAGAGCGTCAACGTGCTATAAGTCTTTGGTCTATTGGTACATTTGGTGGCTCGGGATTAAGTTCACTTACAGGAGGAATTATTGCCTCAAGCCTTGGCTGGCGATGGATTTTCTTTTTCGCTGTGATAGTAGCTGTTATTGCTCTATATTTGACCAAAGAACTGCCAGAAAACAAGCGCGAAGGAGCTGGCAAATATAAAATTGATTGGGGTGGAATCATAATATTTATGATTGCCATGATTGCGTTGCAGATTTTCATAACCAACGGAAACAAACTTGGATGGACTAACTGGATAACCATTGTTTTAATTGCTATTACAATAGTATTTGGCTACTTGTTTGTTTATGTTGAAAAAAAATCACCATATGCTTTTGTTGACTTTGGATTGTTCAAAAATAAAATATTTACTGGGGCTACGTTGGCAAACTTTTTTATTAATGGAACTTCAGGTATGCTTATTGTTTCTCTCACATTGATGCAGCGTGGGGCACAATTCTCGGCTATGGAAGCGGGATTGCTAACATTAGGTTTTGCTATTACCGTAATTTTATTTATCCGTGTGGGTGAAAAACTTCTTCAAAAGTTTGGTGCAAAAAAACCAATTATCTGGGGTGCATTAATAATTTGTGCAGCCATTATATTGCTTATGCAAACACAGATAATGACTGGACAATACGTTGTATTGGCAGTTATAGCCTATTCACTTTTCGGATTGGGCTTAGCTTTCTTTGCAACTCCTGCCACTGATGCCGCTCTGTCTAATTTGCCCGATAGTCAGGCAGGTAGTGGAGCTGGTATTTTCAAAATGGCCTCATCGCTTGGAACAAGCTTTGGAGTTGCTATAGCAGCAGGAATTTATACGGCAGTGGTCTCCAGAACTGAACCAATTGCTTGGTTGGGCAAAATCATTAATTTTATAGGCAGACAAGATAACGTGCTTGTTCGACAAGGAGCAATGTTAGGATTAGCTTTCTGTCTGCTTTTGGCAATTTTGGTAATTGTATCGGTTGTTGCAACCATACCTGACAAGAAGAAGGCATAAAGTGTGAAATAAAGCTTTTTGTTCGCTAAAAACAGTTTAATTTATTAACCTTGCCTAATCCCCTTGATTTCAAGAGGGTTAGGCAAAATAATTTTTACATATTATGACAACAAAATCGGTTCAATACAAAGGGAATGATAAACTTTTGTTTGGTATTATTTTGGGAGTGTTAGCCTTCTGGCTTTTTGCCCAAACAACGCTCAATATCAATGTGGATATGGCGAAAGACCTAGGCATGGAATCATCGATGATGAATATTGCAGTGTCGATAACATCGCTGTTTTCGGGAATTTTTATTGTGGTGTTTGGTGGCTTGGCTGATAAAATCGGTCGCGTAAAGATGGTAAAGTACGGATTTTACTTTAGCATTATCGGATCGCTGTTGGTTGGATTTACGCCTGTAGGCGGTGCTGCAAGTGCAGTATTGATATTAGGACGTATTTTTCAAGGACTCTCCGGAGCAGCAATTATGCCTGCAAGTTTGGCTCTCGTAAAAGCCTATTGGGAGGGAGCTGAACGCCAACGTGCAATTAGTCTCTGGTCAATGGGTTCGTGGGGAGGTTCGGGTTTCGCTGCACTTTTCGGTGGATTGATGGTAGGTATAGGATGGCGCTATATTTTCTTTGCTGCGGCAGCTATATCGCTTATAGGATTGTTGATGATAAAAGATACACCCGAAAGCAAAGCAGAAGTAACAGACAATAAAAAAACCGACTTTGGTGGAATTATTACCTTTATGTTATCGATGATTGGCTTGCAACTTCTGATAAGCAAAGGTTCGGAGTTTGGCTGGACAAGTCCATTAGGACTGACTCTTATCGTGGTAACGGTGGTGTTTGCGCTTCTGTTCTTCAAAATTGAAAAAGGGAAAGATGGTGCGTTTATCGACTTCAAGCTCTTTAACAACTTAACTTTCACAGGTGCTACAATATCTAACTTTATGCTTAACGGAACTGCGGGAATGTTAATTGTTTCGCTTGCATTGTTACAAGTGGGAGGAAATCTTACGGCAAAAACAGCAGGACTTCTTACTCTCGGTTATGCAATCTCTATTGTGCTCTTTATCCGCGTGGGAGAAAAGTTGTTGCAACGTTTTGGAGCTCGCAAACCGATGATTTGGGGGTCGCTTATAGTGGGCGTTGCCATTATTCTGTTGATGTTTACCAACGTGATGACTGATACGTACAAGATTTTAGCTATTATATCTTATACACTTTTCGGTATAGGATTAGCATTTTACGCAACACCTTCAACAGATGCGGCACTCTCTAACTTGCCAGAATCACAAGCTGGTTCAGGCTCGGGAATTTATAAAATGGCATCATCGCTTGGAGCGGCATTTGGTGTAGCTATTTCAGCCGGGGTCTTTGCAACACTAAACGTGGGAGATAATATCACTTGGATGGACGGTGTGCTTACTTTTGTTGGCAGACAAGATAACGTGGCAATCCGTCAAGCTGCAACCATTGCATTAGGTGTAAACTTGATGATGATTATAATGGCAATTGTAAGTATTATGATTACTATTCCTAAATCCGGAGGAAAACTTAAGAAAGATAAATAATAAATCATAAAATAAATAATTGCGTGCCTTGGTGGTGAAATACTGTCAAGGCACTTTTTTTTAATAAGCAACATTAAACACAAAAAATGCTTAAAACCTGACAATTACATGCCTTATAATATACTAATTGTAATTAAAAAATAATAAAAATTAATTTTTTTACATTAAAACTATTGTTTTTTAAAATATATCGTTTATCTTTGTATCGTTAACCGATATAACGAATAACAATATAACGCATAACGATAATGACAAATGAAACAAATATTGTATTAACTGAAGCAGTATTTTATATTCTGCTCGTCCTGCACAAACCTCTGCATGGTTATGGGATTATGCAGGAAACTGAAATTATGAGTGAAGGTAGGTTAAAACTTTCCGCAGGAACTCTTTACGGTGCTTTGTCATCTTTACTTGAAAAAAAATGGATTGTCGAATTGCCTATAGAAGAGGGTAGTCGCAGAAAAGAATATGAGATTACCTCGCTTGGCAAAGAAGTGGCAAAGATAGAGCTTACTCGTTTGGAAGAATTAGTAAGAAATGGTAATAGTATTATTAAACAATAATTATTCATGAAACAGCCATTTAGAGATAATTCTCAATTGCAAATTGATGGCAAGTTTCATGTGTTCTTAAAAAATTAAAAACATGAAAAAGAAAGTTTACAAAATATTCTTCGTTTGGGAATATGAAAAAGAAGAAAAATGGCTGAATAAGATGTCCGCAAAGGGCTGGCAGCTGATAAAAGGTAGTTCTTTCAAGTATCTTTTTGAAAAGGGAGAGCCTAATGAATATGATTATAAATTAGAATTGCTTGAAGAAGAGCCCGATTCTCCCAAAAGTAAAAACTACATTGACTTCCTAAAAGAAGCTAATATTGAAAATGTAGGGAAATGCAAAAATTGGATTTTTTTGCGAAAGAAAACGGCTGACGGTGGATTTTCGTCAGACAACAAAACTTTAAGTCACATCAATCATTCTTTGCGTGTAGAAGAAATTTATCACACAAGCAGAAATACAATTATCTTGTTACTGTCAATTGCGTTTATAGGATCTTTGATTACCGGTCACCTACCAGAATCTGCTATAGTGAGTTTTTTTAATGGTTTTTTCACAGGAATTGGTGCTTCGGCTGCTGTTCTTTCTTTAATCTTAATGCCAATTATGCGAAATAATTTTAAAAAAATAAAAAAACACATTCGTGAATTATATATAATTGAAGGGGTATAAAATACAATTAATAAAGATAAGTGGTTATAAATAAACATGTCGTTAAATCCAAGATAAATATAAATAACTAAACATATTGTAAAACTATTTATTAATTAAGAACATGAAAATCAAGAGAATCGGCTTGTTAGCCACATTAATTTCAGCAACTATGATGGTAAATGCACAGCAGTTTGCTGGTGATTGGAAAGGAGCTATTTCTGTTCAAGGAATGGAATTAGAATTTATCTTCCATATTACGGAAGATAATGGCACTTATGCTACAACATTGGATATTCCGATGCAAGGTGCAGTAGGAATTCCGGTTGAAAAAACTGAAGTAGATGGTAGCAAATTAATCCTTAATATGGCAGCCTTGCAAGCTACGTATGAAGGAACTATGAATGCCAAAAGCATTGAAGGAACCTTCAAGCAGATGGGACAAGAGTTTCCGTTGACTTTGAATAAGTTTGAAAGCAAACTGCCCGGAAATCCCGAATTGGTGTCATCTGAAGAGGAATTGCAGAAACTTGTAGCTTATGACGCAGGTAATTACAAGTACAAAGTGGAAGACTATTTTTCGCGTCCGAAAGCAAGTTCATTCCAACTCTCACCCGATGGTAAATATATGTCTTACCGTGAGAAGGAAGATGGAAGCACTAAACAGCACGTATATGTTAAGGAGGTTTCCACCGGAAAAATCACTCGTATTTTGGAAGAAAAAGAGGAGTTGATACGCGGTTATTTTTGGAAAAACAACGAACGTCTTCTTTATATGATGGATCAAGGCGGAAACGAACAATATCACATTCATGCGGTTAATGTCGATGGTTCAAACAACGTTGATTTAACACCCTATGAAGGAGTTCAAGCCGGTATTATCAGCATTTTAAAAGATCAAAAAGATTACGTTATTGTTATGATGAACAAGAATAACAAGCAAGTTTTTGAACCTTACAAATTGAATATCATTACTGGAGAGATTGAGCAACTTTATGAAAATAAGGACATTGCTAACCCGATTCAAGGCTACGACTTTGACAAGGATGGCAACCTTCGCGGTTATACTCGCTTGGTAAATGGTGTGGAGTCTGAACAGTGGTACAAAGATTTGGCATCTGGAGAGTTTAAACTTGTAAAACAGATGAAATGGTATGACTCTTTTGGTATTGTAGGCTTTAACTATGCCGGCAAAAACCCAGATGAAGCTTATGTGGTTACCAATCTTGATTCGGACAAAGCTCGTATTGTTCTGTATGATTTCAAGAAAAATGCCATTGTAAAGGAAATTTTCTCTAATCCTGATTATGATGTGTCAGGTATGAGCCGCAGTCGTAAACGTAATTATGAAATTGACTATTTTGCATACAATGGAGAAAAGTATGTTATCACGCCTGTCAGCAAATTCTTCAAAAGTTTCACAAAACAAATGGAGAAGGAGTTTGCCGGAAAAGAGTTTTATGTTGTTGATTCGGATGACGATGAAAACACGTTCCTGATAGTTGTTCAAAGCGATAAACTGTACGGCACATACTATCAATACGATAATAAAACCAAAAAATTCTCACTGCTTTATGACTTAATGCCACAGTTAAAAGAAGCTGATATGGCAGAGATGCGTCCGATTAAGTTCACAAGTCGCGATGGACTGACTATTCATGGTTACATTACTTTACCCAAAGAAGCATTGGACGGTAAGAAAGTGCCGTTGGTAGTAAATCCGCATGGAGGTCCACAAGGAATTCGTGATAGTTGGGGCTTCAATCCTGAAACACAGCTTTTTGCAAGTCGTGGATATGCAACGCTTCAAGTAAACTTCCGTATATCAGGCGGTTATGGTAAAGAGTTCCTAAAGGCAGGCTTCAAGCAAGTGGGAAGAAAAGTTATGGATGATGTGGAAGATGGTGTAAACTACGTGATTGAACAGGGCTGGGTAGATAAGGACAAAATTGCTATCTACGGCGGCAGCCACGGTGGATATGCTACACTGATGGGATTAGTGAAAACTCCTGACCTATATGCTTGTGGTGTAGATTATGTAGGCGTTTCAAATATCTTTACCTTTTTGAAATCCATCCCGGAATATTGGAAACCCTATTTGGATATGCTAAAAGAAATCTGGTACGATGTTGATAATGAAGAAGAAGCTGCCATTGCAAGAGAAGCTTCGCCTGTGTATCAGATTGATAAAATCAAATCGCCGCTCTTTGTGGTGCAAGGAGCCAATGACCCACGCGTAAATATCAACGAAAGTGACCAAATAGTGGAGAAACTTCGTGCCAAAGGTGTAGATGTTCCTTATATGGTAAAATATAACGAAGGTCACGGCTTTGCACACGAAGAAAATAGCATTGATTTCTACAAAGCCATGATGGGATTTTTAGCAAAGTATTTGAAGTAGTAAAAGTCGGAAGAGTTACTTCAGACAAAGTAAGTTAACAAGAACCGGGGGTGTCAATTGAATTGATACTCTCGGTTTTTATTTGAATATTTTATACCAATTGTAATTTAAAAATAGTCCAATTTTTTTTAAATTTTACAATTGTAAATACCGATGCTACAGATACATAGTCCAAAAGAGCGGTAGCGAAGTTTGAACTATAGTAGATGCCAATCGGTATTATAGAAAAAAGTAGTACTTTTACTATTGTGAATAAACCCAAAGAGTCAAAATTAATATTAGAGTAGGTAAAAATGATCACAAAAGCAGACCTTGACAAGCTAAATTCAAAAGACCCAAAAATAAAATATGGATTTGCAAAAGAATTAATAAAAATCGGTTCAAAAAACCCCGAACACCTCTATGAACACCTTGATTATTGGGCTGAACTGATGACAAGTGATAACAATATTTTAAAATGGACAGCAATTGATCTGATTGGACACCTTTCGGCAGTAGATAAAGACAACAGAATAGACAGTTTAATCCCAGACTTGCTTAAACATCTTCACGGAGGCATACTTATCACTTGCAATCACTCTATTTTTGCTCTTGGACTAATTTACCAAAACAAACCCAACTTTAGAGAAAAAATTCTTGAAGAATTAATATCAATCACAAAAGACAATTTTGAAACTGATGAGTGTAAAAATATTGCGACAGGGAAGGTTTTGGAAGCAGTCAAACCGTTTGTTGCTGACATAAAAAATAACAAATCAGTTATGACGTTTATAGAAAATGCGACCAAATCGGAGAGAAACGCAACAAGAAAGAAGGCTGAACAGTTGATGAAAAAGATTGAGAAACAACAATGAATTACACGTATTTATAATAAAAACAAGAAATATGAAAAAAAGAACATTTGACATTATTGTGATATTAGTAATCGCTGTTTTATTACTAGCACTTAATCAATTTGGCTTATTAGAAAAATCTGCAAAATTTATGTTTATACCTATTTTGGTGTTTTACTATATTGGTCAATTGGCGGAAAGGAAGTTTAGGAAATAATAGTGAAAGCCCGATTATTTCCAAAATGGAAACAGGTCAACGGCTAAAGACTTTGTACGCATAAACCAATTTCATGAAACATAAAAACATCTTGACAATTACAACCAAACAAGATTTTAGAGAATGGTTGGAGAAAAATTCATCTTCAGAAAGTGAATGCTATGTTTCTGTTAAAAGAGGACGTACTGTTGATGATGCACGTTTTTGGTATTTGGATGCAGTTGAAGAGGCTTTGTGTTTCGGATGGATAGATAGCACGATTAGATTAATTAATGGAAAAAAGATGCAACGTTTTTCGCCGAGAAGCAAGAATAGTAATTGGACAGAATTAAATAAAGAGCGTGTACGAAGACTTGAAAAGTTGGGATTGATGACGGACAGCGGTCGGGCAGTACTTCCGGAAATGGATGTACGAAGTTTCAGAATTGACAAAGATGTGGAAACTGTTTTGAAAAAGGAACGAGTATGGTCGAAGTTCAAATCGTTTCATCCTTTATATCAAAGAATACGAGCGTCAAATCTCGCATTCTATAAACAACATTATCCAACTTCTTACGAAAGGATGCTGAAAAACTTTATCGAGAAAACGAGGCAAGGTAAGATGTACGGCAATTGGAGTGATTATGGGAGATTGTTGGATTATTAGATTTTGAGAAACTAAATACTTGTTAGCTAAGTACATTTGTAGTAAACTGTTACTTTTTTATTTTATGGATTACAGAGATAAAGTTTTTATGTCGGTAGCCGAGAACCTTAGCTTTTCTAAGGCGGCAAATCAGTTTAATATTAGTCAACCTGCTGTTACTCGGCATATTAAGGAGTTAGAGGAGCGTTATAAAACCAATCTTTTCGAGCGGAAAGGGAATAAGGTTTATCTTACAGAAGTGGGCAAAAAAGTCTATAACGCATACAAAGAGATAGCCCAACTCTACCGCAATCTCGATTTTGAAATCGGGCAGCTGCACAACAGCGTTTCGGGAGAATTTATTATTGGAGCAAGCTCAACCATTTCGCAATACGTTATTCCACAGGTAATTGCATCGTTTCATAAGCGGTATCCAAAAATAAAAATCTATCTGATAAACGGCAACTCGTTCGAGATGGAAAGGATGCTATTAGACAACAAAATAGATATGGCTTTGGTCGAGAATCACTCCTCTCAATCGGGCATTCGCTACAAGGATTTTATGGACGATGAGCTTATTGTCGTCACAGGCAAAAACAGCGTTTACGCCAAACGCGAAAATATCTCGAAAGAGGATTTGCTACAAACTCCAATTGTACTACGAGAGCAAGGCTCCGGCACATTAGAAGTTATAAAAGAGATGCTTGCACGACAAAAAATCGGCTTTGAAAATATAAACACACATATCCATTTAGGTAGCACAGAGGCAATTAAAAACTTTCTTCAAGATTTTGACGGATTAGCTATCGTCTCAGAGAAAGCCGTCCGCAATGAACTTTATATGAAAACGCTCGTAAGGCTTAACGTGTCGGGGTTTTCTATCTCCAGAAAGTTCCGTATTGCTTATAAGCATGGACACAAAAGCCGACAAGTGGAACTATTTGAAAATTTTCTATTTCAGTATTAATACCAATTTTTATAATGGTTAATGCCTATGTTCAATCGCTATAACATATAGTTATTAGCAATAATAATTCTGTATTTGCTTATATTATAGAGCGGCTGTACTTTTGTAAAATAAAAAAGTACAGAATGAAAAATACAAATTCCCTCAATATTTGGAACACTCTAAAAAATAGCCAGTGGCTCTATTACATAGTAATTGCACTATGTTTTATGCCGTTTATTTCGCCTGCCGTTGCACTATTTATCGGTTTGGTATTTTCTTTAATCGGTATTAGGCACGATAGTCTGCATAAATACACATCATTAACTCTGCAAGCATCAATTGTTTTTATGGGATTTGGCATGAGCCTAAGCGATGTTATTGCATCATCAAAAACAGGATTTGTTGAGACCATAATCTCCGTAACCGTAGTGATGTTTTTAGGTATAGCACTTGGGAAACTCCTGAAGGTAGAGAAAAACACCTCGTTGCTTATTGCCTCTGGTACAGCAATATGCGGGGGAAGTGCCATTGCTGCCGTTGCGCCTATTATCAAGAGTAAGAGTTATCAAACCTCATTCGCTCTGATTGTCGTTTTTGTGTTGAACGCTGTTGCACTTTTTATTTTTCCATTAATAGGAAGTCAATTAGGATTGAGTCAAGAGGCATTTGGTAATTGGGCTGCCATAGCCATTCACGACACCAGTTCGGTGGTGGGAGCAGGAGCCATTTACGGCGATAAAGCCCTGCAAGTAGCTACAACAGTAAAATTAATCCGCGCCCTGTGGATAGTCCCGTTGTCGCTCATAATAGCTTTTGCGAACAAGTCTGGTGGCAAAAAATCAATCAATTTTCCGTGGTTTATTCTGTTTTTTGTGGCAGCCATTATTTTTGCCTATCTATTTCCCGATATGCAAAGCAGTTACGAGCATTTCAGCTGGCTTGGTCGCCGAGGTATGGTGGTAGCACTTTTCCTTATAGGCTCAAATATAACCATTGCTGAAATCAAAAAATCGGGACCGCGTAGTTTCATACTCGGTATCGCGCTGTGGATAATAATTTCTGTGGGTTCGCTGTTTTTCTTGACGAGATAGGTTTCATATTTCGAAGTTTTTTAAAATTAATAATATAATCATCTGTTACTCAGTTTTATAATGCCATTGCTTTTAACACCATTTTTATTTCTCAAATAAAATTCTTATATTTAGTTCATATTATATGCTATCTATTTTTCTGTAGAGACAGGGCGTGCCCTGTCTCTACCTTAACTAACTTTTAACTCAACTAATATGAGAACAACATTATTAACCATTTTATTAATCTGTTTAGGATACGGTATGAACGCACAAGAAATTAAATTACCAGCCCCCGACAGGAGTGGCGGACAACCTTTGATGAAATCATTAAATGAACGAAAATCAACACGCTCGTTTTCAGAAAAAGATCTCTCTGATCAGCAATTATCTAATTTACTGTGGGCTGCCAACGGCTTCAATAGAGAAGACAAACGAACAGCTCCCACGGCTATGAATCGTCAGGAGTTAGAGCTTTATGTGATATCAAAAAAGGGTGTCTATTCTTACAATGCGAAGGAGCATAAACTTACGTTAGTAAAAGCCGGCGATTACAGAAAAAGCGCAGGGATACAAGATTATGTATATGATGCACCGCTAAATATTCTGATTGTTAGCGATACGAACAAAGCGGCAAGTCAACAATACTCATACACAAACTGTGGGTATATTTCGCAAAACATATATCTCTATTGCGCTTCAGAGGGATTGGCAACGGTTGCACGAGGAGCTTTCAAAAATGAAGAGGTTCACGAACTGTTGCAACTGTCTAAATCTCAAGAGGTTCTGTTAGCGCAAACTGTAGGTTTCGCGAAATAGTGATTACGGAGTTTAAGTTATACTAACAAACAAAACAAAGTCAACTGATTTATTGTGAATCGGTTGGCTTTGTTGTTTTTTGCAGTCTGCTTTTCAAAAACAGGGTAATCCAGGTTGCCGAGACAAACGGAAATGTAAGCTGTACAAAACCGAACTTTATCATCAACAGGCTAACGCCAAGGGAGAGCACTACCGAGAGCAAAACCCAAATGCCATCTCTGACTTGATTTCCGGCAAAAACTATCGCACACAAAACAGCGTTAAAACCGTAAAGCCCAAGGTTGATATCGTCTATTGGTGCCGAAAACTCGAAAGCAATAATAGCGGATACAATTGCCCCTGCAAGTCCGTAGAGAGCCGCGATGGGCGAGCTGATAAATACAGCAACAAAAAAGAGCAATCCCGAAACTAATTTGTTTTGAAAAATCACTTGCCCGAAACTCTTGAAACCGTCTGACAGTGAGTCGCTTAAATGAGCAATAGCAGGTATAGGTGTTGCCAATAAATCGCTGAAAAAGTTGTTGCTGATAAAGAGTATTATCCAAGTAACCAAAACAAACGGAAACGTGAATGCAGGGATTTTCCGTTTTATAAAAAAGTGCTGCAACATTGCCGCCAGTGCCGAGCCAACAACCACAATAGCCCAAGCCCAAAGCGTAGGTTTTAAAAATAGCATTACCGCCACGCCGACCAATGCGGCACTAAATCCGTAAAGCCCTTTATTGATTTCCGTTTTGTCGTATTTAAGCAGATAAGCGGTAGCCGTTCCACACACGGTTGCCAAAAGCGCAGCAAAGCCCATTGTTAGCGAGCCATAGAAAATACCGACAAGGAATAGCAAGCCTGTAATGCTGTTTTCTTGAAGCATTATCTGCCCGAGTCCTTTGAGTATCATGGAGATAACAGTTGCGGATTTGCTAAGCAGACTGTTTTTGAAGTTGAGTTTCGAACTCATCTTGTCCTATTTTTTTAATCTGAACATTTTCTTATTAACCTTTATATCACCCTGTTTTACTGTTGGAAGTTGAATTTTATACTTAACAGCAATAAATCTTATCAGTATCACGGTAAATGCTGCAATAAGGTTTATTAAAGCGCGTTCCACTTCGAGCCAGTAACACAATGCAAAAACGAGACCTCCGACAATACAAGCCATTGCGTATATATCTCTACGCAATATAAGAGGTACTTCGTTAATTAAAACATCTCTGATTAAACCTCCAACCGAGCCTGTAATCATACCCATAATAATGGCAACCCAAAATGGGTAACCTGCTGCTAAGGTTTTTTCTATTCCAACCACTGTAAATAGTCCGAGACCGATGGTGTCAAACAAGAACAGAGCTTTATTTAATCTGAAAATAAATCTTTTAAGAGAAACAAATGAGAGCAGAGCTACCGCCGTAACAATTAAATATGAGCTATTTAACATCCAAAATGGAGTTACACCTAACAACAGGTCGCGAGTAGTTCCACCTCCAATTGCAGTAACTAATCCCACAACATAGGCTCCAAACCAATCGAATTTTTTTTCGCCCGCCAGTCGAATTCCACTTAAAGCAAATGCAAATGTACCTGCGTGGTCTAACAGTAAGACATAATTCGCTTTAATATAATCTATTAGCGATATTCCAATTAGCATTTCAAACATACACCTGTGATTTTATTATCAACTTTGCAAAAATAGGAAAAAGAGAGCAAGTTTTAACAATTGCTATTTTATAAAATCCAATATTTTATTCCATAGAGGGTTATAGACTTTATTTCCGTAGGACGATATATGGTTAACCATAGGCGCAAGCCTATGGAGCGGTTCCACACTTTTACCTTGTACCTTGCTCCTTTTGCCTTTTAATTTCAAATATCTATTACCTAAAAATTAGGGTTTAGGATTAAGTCACAATGTTTCAGCAACTTTGTCTCCTCTGAGAATTTCTAAAGTATCAGAATCAAATACCGGTGCTGTGATTTGTGATTGTGAAAGCTTCCTAATCTCATTCTCTCTGAGAGAGGAGACTGACAAGAATGAACCAACATTGCGATTAAGTTCGAAACTGGGTTTTGCAAAGTGGGTTGTTACATAGCTAAGAATGTTGAAACAGTCGAAATATAACAGACCCGATGAGAGGTATTTTTTGAGACCTTTTGAGGTTTTTTTCAAATTGAGATTGCCAGTTTGCAAATAGTGCTTATAGACTTTTTCAATAGGAAAAAAATCTGATGGATTAGTAACTTCTGATGCTTTAGCCATTGCCTCTAAATCTGCAACTGAGGCGAGACGGTCATGGTCAAAAACTTTGTTTAGAAACTCATAAGGCGATATTGGTCTGAATGACTGTATTTCAGCAATTGCAGGCATTGCGTTGAATGATTTCTTATAATCTGAGTGTGAAACAGTGGCTCCGTTCATGCAAGCTAATCTGAGAAGACCTACATTGAGAATTAGACCTCCTTGCAAGGGACGTTCAACATTGGCTTTATATCGCCAGTGGTCTATACCGAGAATTTGAAACTCCTCAGTATCAATCCTTGACAAGATGTCGGTAGCTTGTTGTAACTGCTCGTCTGTTACAAACTTTTTTTTGGGATGGACGATAGCTTCGACGTTAGTTTCGTCGTCGCTTAAAACTGCAGTAATTGATGGAAGAGTTCTTAAAACAGGCTCTAAAAACGTGACAGGGGAACGTTCCTGGAAATTGTAAAGTGTAGTACTTGGTACTTTGTAATGGTTAGAAAGGTCTGACAGAGCCTGGGCGGAAACCAGGTGGTCATCTAAGAATACATTCAGTTTGTCATCTTTACGGACAACCTTGAATTTGTCTGAGTTAAATGTTTTTACTTTCATGATTTGTAATATATTAAATTGAACTTATTTTGAATATATTACAAAGATATGGGCGAGCTGTGCCAAAGGCTTGCACACAGAAAACAAATTTTTAATTTAAAAAAGCAGGGCTGATTTTCAATCAATCCTGCTTAAAACAATAGAGTTACTTTATTCAAGAGTTTTATTCAGTTTTATCACAATCTTTAAAATCAATTTCTTTTTCTTTAATCTCACTAAGAATTGCGTCTAACAAAGATGCTATTTCCTTGATAAGTTCGCTATCATCTCCTTTGGATATATCAACAAAAGTGTCGTTATTCCAAAAACGATTGTCTAAATAAATATGACCATAGGGCCACCACGCATTTGACTCATGCTTAAAACAATTAAATTGTTTTTGTACATTTTTTGTTGCATCTCCTTCTGAGTGACTTATTCCTACAAAAAAGTTTGTATACCCAGTTGTTTCAGAAGCAAAATAAATTCTAAATCTACCCCACTCTTCGCGATAAAATGAAAAATACTTATTTTTTTCAGATAGTTTATCTAGGTCGCTACCATCAAATTTTAAATTTCTGTCGTTTGCAAGTTTTTCTAACGATGGTTTTAAATATTTAATGATAATTTCTTGTTTCCAAGCCTCTTGATTTTCTAATATTTTAGCAACATTTGGAATATTTTCTTTTTTAGAAAGAATATCTACTATTTCTTTTTGGCTTTTTGCATCCATATCTTGATTTGTTAATTGTTTTAAATGATTTATATACTGATTGATAGTTTCTCTAACCATTGGAAAGTGTAAGCTAATTTTTGTGCACTCCTCCAACCATTTTACCATGTCACTTGCGTAAGAAATATTTGTATAATCAACACCAGAGCCGCTATCATCGGAAGCATTTACTCCATCGAGTGTTAAGTAAAGTATTAAATAATTTCCTTTCCCATATTTGCCGTAAGCATATTTATCATACCTTTTTAGCTGTTCACTTTGGTCGCCTGCGTATATTTTGTTTTCTATGATTATTGCTTTCTGCTTATCCTTTTGCTCAATAACAATATCTGCTCTGCCTAAATCATTTAATGTCAGTTCTGTATTAACGAGAGCTTTATTGCAGTCGAAAGAGAAATCTTTAGGAATAGTTTGGTTAATAAATTCGCGAAGAAACTTATCCTTAAGTCCATGTGAGCCATTTGGATTTAAGAACTCCGCTATAATTCCTGAATGAGTGTTCTCGTAATGATTAACTCCTACAACACGAAACATATTAAATCGACCGCCTGTAGCATCGAGTATAGCTTCGTTACGAACACGAATTACTTCTATTTCACTTAGTGTTTTTCGAATGTTTTCCATGTTTTATTTTTTAAAATGCTAGTAATTTTACATACTACTTTTGTTACGTGATGTATTTATTTCGTCACAATATTCATCAACAGTTTTTTCAAGTGCTTTTAATGTCCTAATAAATTTTTCAAGTTCTAAATTTCCTTCATTGTCAACTGTAAAAGCATTTTCAACAATTGCCAAAGTTGATGTCGCCCCCGCTCTATACCTGTCAGGCTTTGTTATTGAAATTCCGTTTTTCTTTGCGAAAGGCTCTATTTCTTCTAAAATTTCATAGAGTAAATCGGTACTTGGCTCCCAATCGCTTACTTTTAACATTAATTTTATTCCGTAATCAAATGAGTTTTCAATCTGTATATAAATGCTACATTCCTCTATTCCATTCCAATGATACCAAAATCCTAAAAATCCGCCTGTTGGGTTTGAAACATATCCCCAATCTGTTGATTCAGATATTAGCTCTTGCAATTTCATAAAAAAACCTTCTCCTGCTTTCCAATCAGAAATTATGTTTTCAAATTTTGTGTACGAATTTGTTTGTTCCTCAATAGCAGTCATATATTCTTTGAAATCATTATAAATGTCATTACTAACCTCTCTTTTATTAAAAACATTTAAAATGGCTTTTCTATCAATTGTTGAGTAACCCTTTTTTTTAACCTCTTGAAGTGTTGAAGAACTTTCATTTCCTGTCTTGATATACACGAAAGCAAGTTTATGTTTTTTGTTTTTATAGTGGTTTTTTGCAATTTGTTTGTAACGTTCTAATTGTTCTGAATGTTCGCCGGTATTGGTTTTGTCTTCTATTATAATAGCGTACTCGTCATTGACTTCTGCCCATATGTCAATGTTATTCCACTGTCTGCCTGCTTCAACCTTTTTAATTTGATAGTCTGATGTTTCATCAAGTAGCAATCTTACAAAGTCTTTTGCAGTTTCGTTTAATTGTTGGTTATGCTGAATGTAAGTATTGTCTGCCCATTGTATAAGCCATGTAAAAAAGCCGTCTTGGGACAGTTCTTTAGTTGCAAGTTTAAAAATATTAGGTTTCATAAATTCTTTATTTAAAATTCTACATATTATATTCGGTTTTCAGTTTCCCCGTATATTTTGTTTATTTATCAAAGATACCAAACTGTTTTATTATTTCGAAATCTATTTATTTTCAATTCTTTTAAAATCACTACAATAACGAATATTTATCTCCTTCTGCAAGCCACAAATTTCCAAAATATCATACAAGCTTAAGCTGCTTTTACGGTAAAGTAGAAAAAACGGATAACCAATATGACAAATTCTTGCCTCGTCAAATATTTTGACAGCTTTTTGCGTGTTGT
This sequence comes from Bacteroidales bacterium, assembly GCA_012519055.1. Lineage (NCBI taxonomy): Bacteria > Pseudomonadati > Bacteroidota > Bacteroidia > Bacteroidales > Bacteroidales bacterium. The sequence goes on from JAAYQU010000006.1 coordinate 33,891, forward strand.
AGGATAAAATTTTGTCGGCATAATTTCTTTCAAAATTGAAAATAGAAATTAGGTTTAAATGCTCTATTCCGTCGAGAGAGGAGATACTAAATGACAACAAATTTTCATTTATAGATGTAAGAGCACAATCAATAAATGGGCTACAGCCCTGCACCACTACTTCTCCGTTGATAGTGAAGTAATATCTATTCTGTTCTTGCATTTGGTTATACAACTCTTCGGTTTCCTTTTTTAGTTCACGACAATAGTTTGTGAGTTTTTTATCAAGTTCAACAATTTCTTGTATAGTTTCCTGATTGAAAACAAACTGTTGATTAAGCTTCCTTTTTCGGCGTAACATAAAAATTTCGTACAGCTCTTCGCTAATATCGTCGCTCCAGCCAAAATTTGCCATTGTTTCCAACTCTTCTACAGAGTGTTGATCTAACTCATCGTAAGTAAAACCGTATCTGCCACAGTGTAGATACGTCAAATATTTCTGATAATCTTGTTGTAATTCTTCTATGTTTCTCATAATTGATACAAATTATATATTTTCGTTTTCTCCGTTTTCTTTGTCCTACTGTGCCACAGTCTAAGGCGATGCCGAGAACAAAACGTAATTTATACATTCATCACCTTTTCAATTAATCTCACAGCCTCCTCTAAACCCCTTTCCTCTTTGATCTTGGCGGAAAGTAACTCTACGTTCTTTTTCTTTTCCTCGTAGGTGCTTTTCATATCTAATATTGCTTCGTATATTGAATTTTCACTCAAGTTCTTAGACTTTAGAGGCTTTGTTGCAACATTAATATTGTACAGTTGCATTGCAAATCCCATTTGATCTAAAACATGTGGTACCGGAATAGATGGAATACCATAAATCATTGTGGCTGCTGAAGTTCCAAATCCACAGTGATGAATAGCAAATAAACATTGCTTAAAAAGAAAGCTATGCGGAATACTACCGCATGAAATCATTGTTTTTGGCAGTTCATAATTCTGAAGTGTCTTCTGAAATCCTTGGATAATAGCTCGATACCCCGATTTGCTAAAAGCACTTACAAACATATCCAATTTTTCTTTTTCAGATTTTTCTTCGAATGACATTGCTCCGAGAGAAAGAATTATTGGTTTTTCTCCACTTGCAAGAAAATTAGCCAACTTTTCGTCAGGTATATAATTTTCCTCTTTATCATACCAATAACCGGTCAAAATATGCTGATCTTCCCAATATGGATTTCTCTCTAATACATGTTTACTAATTGGTATTAAATTCAACTTACGAGAAATAATCTCGTCAGAAGATTTAATCGGTTTTAATCCATATACTTTTCTAATTTTGTTATATGGTTTTGCAACCTGTTTTCCTATAATATTACCAATCAGTTTATTCCAAAAGGTCTGAGGCTTTAGTTTTTCGGCAATCATCTCTTTCTGCAATGTCACGTTAACCGTAGGAATTCCTAACGCTTCAGCCTCTGTTGCACCCATTTGACTATGGCTTACAATAATTAAATCTTTGCCCTTACATATTTCAAAAATCTCATGTGTTGATTTTTGAATAATTTTAAAAACAAAACTCATCATCCTAAGCATACTTAATGCAGGATTTGAATTTTTCCCCCTAATAATTGCTGCCTCTTTTTCTATGTTGATATCCGGACCAATCGGCTCAAAGCGAATATCGGAATCCTCTACTAAGTTTCTCCAACAGGGATGCGAGCCGAGTGTTACATCATATCCGTTTAGAATAAGTTCTTTGGATAAAAATATATATGGCTGAATATCACCTCTTGTACCCATTGTAAACATGGCAATCTTTTTCATAACCTACTCTTTTGTTAGATCGTTGTTAGATTTTATTTGTTATTTGTTAAATATCAATACATTATAATGCCCCATTCTTCGTAAGCCTATCATACAGAACTATTGTGCCAGCTACCGAAACATTTAGCGAAAACTCGCCGGGGATTTGAATAATTTCATCGCATTTTGATAGTGCTTTATCTGAAAGTCCTTTATCTTCGGCACCCAACAGATAAACCGCTCTTTGTGGATGTTTATAAGACATCAACGGAACGCTTCGCTTATCTAACTCTACACCGACAAGCGAAGAGGCTTTTGGTAAAGCATCGTAGAAGTGGTCAAAATCGGAAAACTCAAACAACGGGATATGTTTCCACGATTTCATTGTATCTGTTCTCATTGTATCGTATCTAATATTTATCAAGAAAATAAAATCGGCTTTCAATATCTGCGCAGAACGCCACAAGGTGCCGAGATTTCGTCTGCTACAAATTGCCTCTACGCCAATTCCGCAATATCCTCTAACCTCTTTAGGAACAATTATATTTGGATACTCTTTTGACATAATATCAGATTTTACGATTATATATTTCACTCATCTGTTGCACTTTGTTTGCAAATTCTTTTCTTAGCCATTCGGGTTTTATTACCTCTACGTTTTCGGCGTGCATAAACAGCTCTTGAACGAAATCGTATGTTGGGCAAATGGTATATTGAAACATTGCGTATTCGCTGTTTTCCTCAATCAACGTTTGCGAATGGTGCAATGGAAGTGTTTCAAAATATTTCCGCTGATTGTTATATACTTTCACTTTTACGGTTTCGAGGTCTTGATTAGAACTGGCTATAATTCCAAAACTGTAGTAAAAAAGCCCTCGGGTGAGAAATCGGCAGGATAATCGAACCTCGAATTTGTAATCTTCAACTCCTGTATTCGGTCTAAAGAGTAAATTCGTAGCTGGTCGTAATATGGACTTCGAGCCAAAACATACCATCGTTGTCTAAAGACTTTCAGACAGTAAGGCTCTATCTCATAAGTGTTTGGCTCTTTCCTTTCAAAACTTTGATAGGTCATCTCAACCTTTAAATTCTCTTTAATGGCTCCTATAAACTTAGTGAGATATTGGTGCCCCGATGGAATATTTTCAAACAAAATCCTATCTCGAATGCCCTTGCTTTCGTTAAGCAAATTACTGATTGCAAAGGCATTTAACATCCAAGTGAGTGCACCATTTTTACTATTTTTGTTTTTATCTTCATCTTCATCTTTTTCAATGTAATAGCGATAACCATTTTGTCTGTCGCACTCTATATTGATATTGAACAACTCCTCAATTGCAATTCTGTGATTATGAAAAGTGCGCAGTGGGATATCTTCTTTTAGTTCGTTTAGATCATCTGAGTTAGTCCACTTTATATTAATCTCTTCATACGTAATTTTTCCTGCTTGTTGGATAGTTTCTACTAACCAAATATAACGCTTAAGCAGTGTGGCGACTTTATTGCTTTTTTTACTTGACATAATTTTGTTATTTTAATTTATGATATTGCAAATATACAACAATGGTATGCCAAATTGAAGCACAAGCGAAAGCAAAGTAGGTAAAAGTTAAAAGGTGAAAGTAGAAAGTGCGTGTTGTGTACAGTCAAGCACAAGGTGGTAATTAATTGAATATCAGTTTATATTAATAGCAATGCCTTTTAAGGCACGGAAACTTTTACCTTGTATAGTATAATAACAAAACGGTCGCTTCGATGAACTCAGCGACCGTATAAATATTTTTAACTTTCTGAACAGACAGCTCATGCGCTGTCTCTACTTTCGACTAATAGTACTTGTCGTTTTTAGGCTCGAAGTATGCTTGTGAGTGTAAGCATGCGGGGCAAGTTTGAAGGGCTTTTTTACCTTTGTGAACATATCCGCAGTTGCTGCATTGCCACTCAATCTCTTCGTCGCGTGAGAAAACAGTACCGTCTTTTACACGTTGCAATAGTTTCAAGTAGCGTTCTTCGTGAATAGCTTCGGCTTTAGCTATCATTCGGTACATTGTGGCTATCTCTTTAAATCCTTCTTCTTCAGCAACATCTGCAAAATGAGGATATAGTTCTGTCCACTCTTCATTTTCTCCTTCAGCAGCAGCTTTTAAGTTTTCGGCTGTTGTTCCGATAACTCCTGCCGGGAAAGTTGATGTAATTTCAAGCATTCCGCCTTCTAAATATTTAAACATGCGTTTTGCGTGTTCTTTTTCTTGCTCGGCGGTTTCCATAAAAATAGCTGCAATTTGTTTGAAGCCCTCTTTATCAGCCTCTCTTGCAAAATAGGTATAGCGCATTCTTGCCTGAGACTCTCCGGCAAACGATTTCATCAGATTTTTTTCTGTTTGAGTTCCTTTTATACTTTTCATACGTCAATGTTTTTTATAATTGTGATTAATAATGGATTTGGCTGTAAAGATATATATTTAGAGACATAAAATAAGCTCGTTTAGTAATTTGAATTCGTTCTTTATAAAAGAAAGTGATTTGCAAATTGCAAATAATAATCAATTAGTTGAAAATTATAATATTATATAAGCTAAGCATTCTCTTCAACTTTTCTTAAAGTTTTAAGAAACATGTTATATTTACAAAAAAATAACGAAAACAGATGAAGGTTTATTCCTTAAGCAAAAATGACACTACCTTAATTAAAGGGTTAGCTATTTTTGGAATAGTTTTTCATAATTTTTTTCACCACCTTTCTCCTTTCACTGGCGAAAATGAATTTGAATTCAACCCTTCGTATGTATATAATTTGTTCAATACTCTTAAAGATTATACCGGAGAGATAATCAATATTCTTTTTAGTTACTTCGGGCATTTTGGAGTTCAGCTTTTCATATTTATTAGTGGCTACGGACTTGCTGTTTCTTTTATCAATCGCGATCGTTCCTGGCTTACTTTTATGATAGAACGACTAAAAAAACTATATCCACTTCTAATTATCGGTACACTTGTTCTATTTCTAACTACATTAGTTGTTTACAACAAATTTCTTTCAATTGAAACATGGAGGGCTATTGGATATAAATTCCTGTTTATTCACACTATTACTCCTTATGAATGTTTAAATGTATCGGGTCCATGGTGGTTTTTTGGACTTATTTTTCAACTCTATTTACTATTTCCTCTTCTTAATTATTTAATAAAAAAATTCAACATCAAAGGTTTTCTTATAATTTGTTTGCTTTCGTATATATGGATTTACATTTCGCAATACGAATTCGGTATATACCGACAACATCTGTATCTTTTAGCAAATTCTCCAGGACATGTAGCTGAATTTTGTCTTGGTATTTGGTTTGCTCACAACAAAAACCGAGAGATTTCGCCCGTTTTTTTGGTATTGGCAATTATTGTTTTTAGTCTTGGAAACTTTTTTCAAAGCTTTTTCCCATTAACGTTTCTCAGCGTTTGCCTTATTTTTATCTTTTGTTATCCAAAAATAAAACAGTTGGCTGGCAAAAAACCTCGACTGCTGCAAACTTTCTTTTTGTTTCTCGGTAAACTCTCAATGATACTTTTTGTTATAAATGCTGTAATACGCGACCCTATAATTTCAACTTATGGAAAAAATAATTTGGGAGCTGTGGGGCATCTCGTTCTAGCAATTCTGTTTTTCGTTTTTATAATTATATTGGCTATAGCCTTAAAACCTGTACATTCAGGCATTGGCTATCTTTTCAATAAAATACCCTCGCCTGAAAAATCTGCCTTTTTTAAACCTGTAGAACGTATTGTACAAACAATGCTAGTACTTTTGTCTATATATATTGTTATTTACCTTATACCTAAAAACAAACAACAAATAACCTCTTCGCACATAACACCCGGGAACATTATAACATATGAAGATACATATAAAAATTTGGCTATACATACTTTTACCAATAATCCCCATGGTATTACTGTAAAAATCTCGTTCGACTACAAACACAACGAGGGGGAAATTCCAAGTGTTGTGTATGACATATCTAATGCTTTATGGAAAAACTTCCACCTATCTCAAGTTAAAGAAAATGAATTTACCCACCATGAGTTTACTCATACCTACTACAAGCCCTTTTTCTTACGCATTAATAATAAAGAAGTAAAAGCTTTTTTCTGGCCAAGAAACAAAACCTCAGGGGAATATAAAAATGTAAATGTTTCTTTTGTAACCACAAATTAACGACATTCTTATAATTCAACTCCCTAATCCGTAATTTCAATTTTTTTCTTTAAAGATTCCATTATATTGAATAAAAAGAGGCTGTCTCAAAATAAAAGACAGCCTCTTTTTTATATAAGTTTCCTGTTCTATAAGAAAATAAGTTGAACAAGAATAAAAATAGGTAGTAAAACTATTAAAGAGAATTTAATCATATAGCCAAAGAAACTTGGCATTTCAATTTTATTCTCTTCGGCAATAGCTTTAACCATAAAGTTCGGACCGTTTCCAATATAAGTCATGGCGCCAAAAAGTACCGCACCCAGACAAATTGCAGTTAAAACCATCTCACCAATACCTGCAACATAGCCGGGACCAGGAATAGCTACTCCTCCATCATTCATTCCGATAGCTAAGTTATAAAAAGAGACAGCAGTAGGTGCATTGTCTAAGAAAGCACTTAAACTTCCTGTTGCGTAAAAATATTGAGCGTTTGAACTTATTCCTAAGTCATGAGCATGTGCTTTTAAATATTGCAAAGCGGGTATCATTGTAATGAAAATCCCTAAGAATAAGAAAGCTACTTCTAAAATTGGTCCCCACGAAAATTTGTTTGCTTCTCGTATTGGTTTTTTTGTGAACAGTAAAGACAAAATAACCATAGCAACAATAGCTCCCTCTCTAATAAATCCTGCCCAGGCATTTTCTTTCATAACAGGCAAATATTGCTCGTTTAGAAATGCAACAGATGCAACAACACCTGCTAAGAAAAGAAAGTTAATATTTCCCTGTAAACTTAAGGGTACAATATTGGCTCTGTCGAATTTGATGTTTTCTATAGGTTCTTTTTTGTAATAATATGAATCAGCAATAAAGTAAATCAACAGTAGCAAGGCATTTACAAAAGCCCATTCCGGTACCATATGGAAAAACCAGGAAAATTCAGCACCCCTTAGATATAACAAGAAAAGTGGTGGATCGCCAAGTGGAGTAAGTAGTCCGCCGGCATTTGCAACAATTGCTATAAAAAATAAAATTGTGTGAACTTTAAATTTTCTTTGACTGTTTGTTTTAATTACCGGACGAATTAAAAGCATTGCAGCACCTGTTGTCCCCATAAAAGAGGCTAAAATGGCACCAATTCCCAAAAAAGTTGTGTTTATCCATGGTTTTGCTTCAATATCACCTTTTAAGTGGATGCCGCCGGTTATTACAAATAAAGCACCTAATAAAATTATAAATGGAATATAGTCAAATAATATTTGATGCGCTAAAAGTCCTGGTAACTTTTGCGCTATCAGATATCCTGCAACGGGAATGCCCAGTATTAAAGAGACAATCAATTTGTTTTTGTTTTTCTCCCACCAGTGTTCAAAGAATAGAGGACCTAGTGCAATGCACAGTAACATTAACACAAAGGGAATAATAGCCCAAAGAGGCATATTTACTACATCATTAGTTGTTGCTGATAATAACATAATCAATTTGGAATTAAAATAATCACAAAAATAGTTATGTTTTTTAAATTACAGTATTTAAAAGCAAAACATTAACATTTTATACCAATTGTAATTTTAAAATAGTCCTGTTTTTTTAAAATTTTACAATTGTAAATGCCGATGTTACAGATACATAGTTCAAACGAACGATAGTGAAGTTTGGACTATAGTAGCTGTCCAATCGGTATTATATCTGTGTTTAAAAGCATTTTTACAGACAACATAAAAGGCTATCCTTCTTTTCTGAAAAGAAGAACAGCCTTTTATGATAAAATGCGTTGTTACAATTAAGCAATAGCACTTCCGATTAGGAAAGTAGCTGCAAGTGCCACGATAGCGTAAAGCTCGGGGAATACCGCCAAGATAAGAGTATTACCGAAAGCGTCGTGTCCTTGTCCGATAGAGACAACACCATTAGCACACACTTGTCCTTGACGGATAGCTGATAGCAAACCGATAAATCCTAATGTTAAACCAGCTGCGAGAGTAGCCATCGCTTGAAAGAAAGTGATTTCAGGTGTAAGCACGTTAAAAATGTTTTGGAACATAAAGTATCCAGCAAAACCGTACAATCCTTGAGTACCAGGAAGTGCAGTTAGAACCAAAAAGTTACCAAACTTTCCTTCCACTTTCTTTGCAGCACCAATAGCCGCATTCCCTACAATCGTAACCCCGTAAGCACTTCCAATTCCCGTGAGTGCCAGCATAATTGCAATGCCAATATAGGCAATAAATAAATTAGTTTCCATAAATTGTTCTTAAAATTATAGTGTTATTGATTTTCATTTAATTAATTTCTAAACGGGTTATATTTTTTCCCTCCTCCTTGAAACTCTGCGTTATTATAAAACTCAACAAATGTTAGACGAACAGGGTGCACAATTGCTCCCAATACGTTCATAAATATATTGATAGCGTGTCCAATAAGGAATATCAAAACATAAACAATGGGTTTTAGTATCGCATTATCGGGGCTCATTCCAGCCGCCAAGCTGTTAAAGACACTTGCAAGGATTCCTCCAGAAAGACCGAGCGCAAACAAGCGAACATACGACAGTACATCGCCCAACAAACCGGTTGCCATATTATAAGTATCCCACAATCCAAGCCCCAAATTCAAGAACGGATTTTTACCCGGAGAATTAAAGAAGAAAATAAGTACAAGAGCGGGGATAATAATTATAATATGAACCAAGCCAAACAATGGCATTACGTCTGGATAAAGTGCACCAAAAATGCAACTTAACAAAAAGACAAGCCAACCAATTGTGGAAAGCGAGTACACAAATCCTTGTTGCTTAATACGATTGGCAACTTTCATAACCATACCAAAGAGAATTTGAATTACCCCTAACACAAGCGAGAGAATAAACATTTGGTTATTGTTGAAAAAAACTTTATCTCTTAATGTCTGCGCAATAGACCAATCGAGTTCATATATTGAGAAACCGAAAAACCCTCCGGTTAACATACCTGCTACCATGGTAGAGGCTCCTAAAACTTGCACCAAAGACAAAATACCTTTCAGAGACATACTTAACTTGTCTTTCATAAAAATTTTAGCCAAACCTGCAACTATCACAAGAAATAGCCCGTATCCTATATCGCCCAACGACAATCCGAAGAAGAGCATATAAAACGGTGCAAAATATGGTGTTAAATCTATTTCGGTATATTTTGGTAGCATATACAGCTCGGCTATCGGCTCGAAAAGCCGTGCGAACTTGTTGTTTTTGAACTTAATGGGGACATCGTCTTCTGGCAACGGCTTGGAAACTTGGTAGTATACCGCTTTTGATTCTAAATAATCGGTTATCTCTTTCTCATTATCTTCAGGTGCCCAACCCTGCAACATCATTAGCTTATCATCTGCTAATGAAGTGGTTGTGCGTTTAACTTTGGTATATTTTATCTTTTGCTCCAAATCGGCTACTACAGCGTCTAACGATGGGATATCTTTCGCCAACTCCTTTAGTTTTGCGCCTTGCTCCTCAACTTTTCCACGAAGCTCTTGGATTAGCTGATTGAGCTTAGTTAGCGAAACGTCGGGCATTTTGATTGTCTCTAAATTTATTTTGCAGGCAATATTGCTCTCTCTAGTAACCGTTATAAAATAGGTTCTTGAAGTTTCTCTATTAATTATGATAGCGTCATACAGCGTTTCCCATTTAGGATTGTATTGATTATCAGGAACAATAAAGAAACTAATATTATATCCAGCTTTTTCCAACCGATCTACACCTTCAGGCTCAAAATTACCCCAAGGTTTTAGAGCGTCACGCTCTTTAGTGCTTACTTGCAGTTGTTGAGTGTAAGTTGATATTTGTGTTTGGATAGCGTCAATCTTTTCGGGAATAGTTTTTCCCAATTCCAAGTCGGCTACATTGTAAGCTATCTCCTCTTTTTTATCTAACTGCTTTTGAAGTATCTTTTTTGATTCGCGTAACTGCTTTAATGTCAAGAAGTATTGATTTAATTCATCGTCTTCAATCACCTTGTCGGCTCCGTCAACGTGAATTAATCCAAGTTCACGCAAATCTTGAAGAAACACCTCATAATCTTTGTGATAGGCGAGAAAAGTGAACTTTTTCATTTTTGCTAACATACACTCTCCTCCTCTTCTTTTTCTCTCTTTTTCTCTAATCTGGCACGCATAATTTTTTGCGAAGCTTTAGAGAGGTTCTCCTCATCTTCTAAGTATCGCTTAATTTTCAATATAGCATCCTTATAACCAGGGATTTGCACTTTCTCGAAAAGGTTAACTTTTTGAGTAGTTTTTTTTCTCGCATAGTCGAGTCGCTCCACTTTCAAGGCATGGAAATCTCTTCTTATTCCTGCTTCGGCAAGAGTCTCAAGGGTTTTTACACCATCTAAATACCATTTTGGTTGATTGAACACGCTAAAAGGTTTCAGTTCAAAATCAACTCTGTCAAGCATTGGGATTACTACTCCGGCGATTTTCTTTTTTGAAAGTTGCACGTCTTTTACGCGAAGCAAGGTGGGGTCGAACTCTACCCACATTCCCATCATTTTGTCGTATGATTGAATCTGTTTCTCTAACTCTTTGTCCAACACCTCTATTTCGTTTCGCGCTTTTTTAACTTCAACACGCAACGCCGTTTCTTTGCTTTGTAGCGTGGGAAGCGCACGCTCACGTATCTTCAGCTGTTTTTCCAACTGCTGACGTGAAGTTTTATTATATTGAAATTTTATCGCCATATATCTTGTCAGTAAATTGATTTACTGTTGGTTATCAAAATAGTTTTACTTTTTCCAGTATCGTTCTACCAGTTCCATTCTCATGTTAACCTCCTGCGGTCTGAAATGCTTAGAGAATAGTCCCCATGTTGTGTCTAACATCTCTACTGTATCTAAGTTTACGTCAATTGCAAGAAGATATTCCGAATAATCTTTCGCAAAATCCAACGCTCTTTGGTCATAGTCGGTAAGGTCGAAACCGTTTTCTAGTTTTGTTCGCGCATTTGCAGCATCGGCATATAGGCGGACAGCTGCGTTCATCACTTGTGGGTGGTCTTCACGCGTTTTCTTACCTTGAACCAACTGTTTCAAACGCGATAGCGAACGGAATGGGTCAACAATCACTTTGCCGATTGTGGTATCTTGTCGCAAGAATAGCTGTCCCTCAGTGATATAGCCCGTGTTGTCGGGCACTGCGTGTGTAATATCTCCACCCGAAAGCGTTGTTACTGCGATAATGGTAATCGAGCCACCATCTGGGAATTGAGCAGCTTTCTCGTAAATTTTCGCCAAATCGGAATATAACGAACCGGGCATTGAATCTTTCGAGGGAATTTGATCCATACGGTTTGAAACAATCGCCAACGCATCGGAGTATGAAGTCATATCGGACAGAAGTACCAACACGTTTTCATTTTTATCCACTGCAAAATATTCGGCAGCCGTTAACGCCATATCGGGAACGAGCAATCGCTCCACGGCAGGGTCTTCGGTGGTGTTCATAAAGATAATGATACGGTCGAGCGCACCAGCATTACTAAACACGTTTTTATAATAGAGGTAGTCGTCGTTGGTCATTCCCATTCCGCCGAGGATAATCTTATCGGCTTTGGCGCGTAACGCAACCGTTGCCATAACCTGATTGAAGGGTTGGTCGGGGTCAGCAAAGAAAGGGATTTTTTGTCCTGATACCAACGTGTTGTTCAGGTCGATACCTGCAATACCTGTGGCAATAAGCTCTGACGGCTGTTTCCTGCGAACAGGATTTACTGATGGTCCGCCGATTTGTCGCTCCTCTCCTTCGGGAACAGGTCCGCCGTCAATCGGGTCGCCATAAGCGTTGAAAAAACGTCCTGCAAGTTGGTCGCTAACTTTCAACGATGGGGCTTTGCCGAGGAAAATCACCTCAGCATTGGTGGGGATACCTTCGGTTCCTTCAAAAATCTGCAACGTAACCTCATCGTCAATAATTTTAACTACTTGCGCTAAACGTCCTTGCACGGTTGCCAACTCGTCGTAGCCCACATTCGTAGCTTTTACTGAACACGTAGCCTTTGTGATTTGGGTAATTTTAGTATATATTTTCTGAAATGCTTTAGCCATAATTTTTTAATTATTGGCTGTTAGCTGATAAAGCAGACAGCCGAGGTTAAGTTTTTAATTTTCCTGTTGTTTGGTTTTGATTAATTTATCCAATTCAGTGCGATATTCATTGAATTTATCCGACATAAACTCAGAGTAATTCATTTGACGACAGATGTTTATTACCTCTTTGAAGTAATCAGCAACCTCAACGAAATTGTCGAATTCAAAATCGGTACGACAAATATCTATTACCATATCTAAAATATATTTTTGACGTTCTATTGGTGTTACCGCATCGATATCGTCAAAAGCATCTTGTTGCAAAATCACGAAATCAATTAATTCTGATTTCCAGAAAGTAACGTGATACTCGGTTAACACGCCGTCATCTCCCAAGATGTTGATCTGCTCTGCAATCTCTTTACCTCGTAGCAAACGGGTTTTTATATCGTTCACTTTTGAAGTCCAATCATTAGAAATTTCTTTTGATATAAACTCCTCAAACTCAGGATATTCAAGGTATTTTGAATAAGATTCAATTGGGTTGATAGCAGGATAGCGTTTTCTGTCGGCTCTGTCTTGTTCGAGGGCGTAGAAACAGCGTGCAACCTTTTTAGTGTTCTCTGTTACAGGCTCTTTCAGGTTACCTCCCGCAGGCGAAACAGTTCCGATAAAGGTAATTGAACCCTCGTGTCCGTTGTTCAACTTAACATGTCCTGCGCGTCCGTAGAAGTTTGAAATAATTGCCGAAATATCCATCGGGAAAGCGTCAGGTCCGGGAAGTTCTTCCAAACGGTTACTCATCTCGCGTAATGCTTGCGCCCAGCGCGATGTCGAGTCAGCCATCAACAGCACTTTCAATCCCATGGCACGATAATATTCCCCAATTGTCATAGCCGTATAAACAGATGCTTCGCGCGCTGCAACGGGCATATTCGAGGTGTTTGCTATAATAATAGTACGCTCCATCAATTTTCTTCCTGTGTGCGGGTCGTCCAATTCGGGGAATTCGGTAAAAATCTCCACAACCTCATTGGCACGCTCGCCACAAGCCGCGATAATAACTATATCAGCCTCAGCCTGTTTCGAGATAGCGTGTTGCAGAACTGTTTTTCCTGTTCCGAAAGCACCAGGGATAAATCCTGTTCCGCCCTCAACAATCGGGTTCAACGTGTCGATTGAACGAACACCTGTTTCTAACAATCTGTATGGGCGTGGCTTCTCTTTATACAACGTCATCGGGACTTTCACGGGCCACTTTTGAACCATATTTATTTCGTACTCTTTTCCGTTTTTATCAACGATTATGGCAATTGTCTGATAAACAGTATATTCTCCCTCAGAAACAACACTTTTAACGATGTACTCTTCGGTCATTGTAAATGGCACCATTATTTTGTGCGGTTGATAGTTCTCGTCAACCTCGCCCAACCACGATGCGGCGGAAACCTTATCGCCAGCTTTGGCTATGGGCTTAAACTTCCACAATCTTTTTTCGTCGAGTGAAGGCGTGTATTGTCCACGTTTTAGGAAAACACCGTCCATTTTGTCGAGGTCGTGCGAAAGTCCGTCCAACTTTTTCTCCAATAGTCCAGGTCCGAGCATCGCTTCAAGCATATGTCCTTGAAAATCTACCTCCATACCCACTTTCAGCCCACGAGTGCTTTCAAAAACCTGAATGTAAACGTTTTTACCATCAACTTTGATTACTTCCGCCATCAGCTTAACGCCATCTAAGTCTATATAAGCTATTTCGTTCTGGGCAACGGGAGCATCAACTTCCACGATTACAAGGTTAGAGATAATTCCCTTTACTTTTCCTTTTGTCATAATATATTTATTGTGCCAATTGTTTTTATATCAATTAATTACTCTTCGGGGATTGTTACATCGCTCTTTAAATTGTCGATTAATTCGCGGAAAATACGTTCGCCCTCTTCGGCATTGAGTTTTACCCAACGTTCCAAAATCTGAAGTTTACACAAATAGGCGAAAATATATTCGATATTGAAATAATCGAACACAGTATTCTCCTCTAACCAATCCCAACGAAATTTATCTATTTTACGCTCGCGTTCATATACCTCCTCCTCTTCAGAGAGACGAACAACGGTATCATATATTTCTAACTCCTGACTTAATCCAAAATCACGCATATTAGAATTTTCCCGAATGATTTTTGCAACGTGATTATTGCCCACAACCACCTGCGAAACGTCTAAACTATATTTTCTTGCAAAAATCGCCGATAAAAGGTTGCCAATATTCAAATTCAGCTCGTACCAACGCGACATTAGCGAGTTTTTTACCTCAATACCGTAATCCATATAGAGAGACGAAAGCAGGTCTTCCCACTGTTTGTTCTCGTTGTGAGCCTCCTCGTCTAACCACGTTCGCATAAACACCTCGTAATAGGCGGGTATCTTGCTGTTTTTCAGTGGTAAATCCTCTTTAATCTGGCTTAGGGTCTCCTCCAACTCCTCTCGGGAGATATTTCCCATTGGATTTTGCTCGCTCTCCTTGTTTTTCAAGAAAGAGAGAAGATTGTCGTTGTCGTATTTTAAGAAATATTTATCGAGCAACCGCATATCTTTCGCCTTAATTTCATCTTCTAACATAACCTTGAACTCCTCCACAGTAAACGGAAGTTTCATGCTGTCGAAATCGAAATCGGGCAATCCTGCAATGAAATAGTAATATTGGTTTTTAAAAAGCATATATTCGGTAGATTTTACACTCGGTTGTTCTTAGATAAACGCAAGTTTCTATTGAATATCAATCAAAAAGTAACTTTTGGATTTGGGGACGTAAAAATTCACGGAAATACTCGATAAATTCAGCCTCTCCAAATTTCACTTTGTACGAACCATCTTCGGGCGACAAAACAAATCCTGTTTTTAATCCGTTAACCGATTCAATTTTTAACCCTTTGTCTAACAGGTGTTTAGCATTGGCTGTAATCTGCTTTTTTAACTCTTCGGGATTTGCCACGCCAACTGTTAGAGCCTCGTTTTTAGCCCAGTTTTGAACCAAGTCGATAATCAACTTTTGCATAAACTCTTTATCTTCGGTGGCAGCCTTTACGTTTGATGTGGCTAATTTGTCCGTAACCAAATTAACAATTTCGGTTTTTAACGCCTCTGAAGCCTGTGTAGCAAATAGTTTCAGTTCCGACTCGATATTGCTTTTCATCTCCTCGGTCTCTTTTTTTGCCGAAGAGATAATATGTTCAGCCTCTCTTTTTGCGTCGCTAATTATCTGATTACTTTGCGCTTTGGCATCTGATACGATTTTATCGGCTTCACTCTGCCCTTTCTCTAAACCTTCACGATAGATTTTGTCGGTTATTTCTTGAAGTTTGTTTTGCATAGCACCGGGTTATATTTTTTGTATTAATATTCTGTATTGCATTATACTGACAAATGTATAAATAAATGAAAAGAATAAAAATGTATTTTGTCATAAAATAAAATATTTTTTGAGTGACAAAATATCTGTAATGCCCGTTGTACAACGCAAATTACTGTTAGTAAGTTACATCAATAGTTTTTATTTTGGTATATTTTGATGTTTTTTACTTTTACTGTTTTTAAACATATTGTATTTGCAACTACTAATGCGTAGAAAATTGGAGAGGGAATTTGCCTGAACTTTGATTTTTAAAATAAAAAAGTATATCAAATGCGAAATCGATACTCCGATTACGCTCTGTGACCAAGCGCATTGCTGAAATCAGAGATTTTTCATTTAGTTGCGTTTAAAAATGCAACTTGCTATAAGCCACTACTTTATCAGATTTAAACCCTCTTTAGCCGAGCTGTCGATTGGGGATATTATTAAAACGGTGTTAAACAGGATTTTAGCCTCACTTTTCTTATCTAAAAAATATTTTGTCCAGCCTGCCATCAGATTGGAATAGTAGTCAAAAGGATATAAGCTTATCACCAAATCGAAAATAGTTTCGGCGAAAAAACTATATACATCGTAAGCCAGTTTCTCTTCCTCGCGCATCATTAGAATTCCCTCTTTTTCAGAAGCAGTAAGTTTAATGCTGTTTTGCGAAAATCCTGTAATGGAATTAATTGACAATAAGGTTATTAGACCTGCTTTTAAGAAAGAGCGTTTACTTTTTTTTAAGTTGTTTATATAAAATTAGGGGGCGAAATGCCCCCTAATGTACTCTATTTGAAAGGCTGTTACTTGTTTTCTCGATGATCACAGACACCGTTGTTGTTTTTATCTATAAAGTTCGGACCTTGTCCTTGTCCCTGACCTCTTCTGCCAAATCGTTTGCCTCTTCCTTGGCGGTTTCCACTTTGGTAGTTGTCGCAGATGCCGTCGTTATCTTTATCCACAAAGAATCTTCCCTTAGTATTTCCTCCTTTGGCATTTCTTCCCTGACCACGCCCGGGACGAGTTCCATCTTCAAAATTGTCACATATTCCATTGTTGTTTTTATCAACGAAGTTTGGACCTCTTTGAGTTTGAGCTTTATTCTCTGTTTGGACTACCTTTTCTGTCTGAGCTTTCTCGTTAGCTTTTGCTGGTTTCTCTTCTTTACCGAAAGCTACTACTGTCATCATTGCAAGTGCAATTGTAATTACTGTTGTTTTCATAGTTGTCTTTTTTTAATTATTATTTTTATTTTGAATTTCCCTTTTATAATGTTGCCTTTGTCCGCCTATTCCATGTCTGCCTCTAGTGCTGCCCTTTTGATAAAATAGTGGTTCAAAAACACTCTTTAGTTTTTCAGTTTGCTCTGCGTTTGAAATCTCTTTTAGTTTTAAGTAATACATGTTGGTTTCATCTTTCAACTCCGCATGCAATTCTCCAAATCTTGTGTTTAATTGCTGTAGCCTTACTGTATCGACACTCTGTTTGTTTAACTCTTCGAATATCAACATTTTAAGACTATCCATCTGCCATATTATTTGATTAGATTTCGGCTTAAAATTTCGGTTTATTTGTCTGAACTGTTCCATTTGCTCATTGTCAAATCCTACTTCTTGCATAAAGAACCTTCCGCTAAGTGGATTTTGTCCTTCTCCTGTGACAATCACAGTTTCAGCAGCCTGCCTATCTTTATATCTATGATGTAGGATGGAGATGATTGTCGTCAAGTTTAGTATCGCAAGTAAGACGATAATCCTAATTAATACTTTGTTTTTATTCGTCATAGTCAATCAATGTATAAAGGTTTAGGTTTTCAAGTTGTGCGTCGTTAATATTTATAGATATGTATTCTTTATCGCCTTTTACCATACTTCCCAATCCAAAACCTACTGCAATTACTAAAGCAAAGCTGGCGGCAACTGCTAATTTTTTCCATATCGGAGCGACTGTTCCAAAAACTACGGCTTCATCGTTTTTCTCTAACTTTGCTAAAACGCGTGTTGCAAGATATGGGTTAACTTGCTTCTCTTTCTCTTTGCGAATAAAATCATCTATGTAATTATCGATTTTCATTTTCTTATTAATTTTTTCAACTTTCGTCTTTTATATCATTAGACAATTATTTTTTTATTTTCCTACGAGATAAGCTAATTTTTTTTGCAAACTTTTTTTTGCGCGCACTAAAAGTTGCTCCACTGCCCCTTCGGAGGTTTGCATTATTTCGGCAATTTCTCGTTGCGATAAATCTTCGTATTTGCTCAATATAAAGGCTTTACGTTGTTTTTCAGGAAGCCCGTCAATAGCTTTTTGTATGCTTTTTTCTATTTCTGTGGCTTCAAGTTGCTGATGAGCGTCTCTCTCCTCGTTACTTTTGTTCAATAAGCTCATTAGGTTATTACCCGCATTGGTAAGTAAATTTCGTCTTTTATTTTTATTGATATAGTTAATGGAAGTGTTTATTGTAATGCGATATAGCCAAGTGGAAAAAAGCGACTTCTCTTTAAATGAATTTAACGAACGATACACCCGAATAAAAACCTCTTGTGTAATATCTTCAGCATCTTGCCGTGAATGAACAAAACCGATTGCCACGCGAAACACCTGCTGTTGGTACTTCTCCATCAACAAGCGAAACGCCTCTTTATCACCAGAAAGTATCTTTTCTATTAATTGTTCTTCGGACATCAGTTTAAATTCGGTTTTATATTTTAGACATGGAAACGGAATTTTTCCTACGTTTAGATAAAAAAGTTCATTTTAATCTAAATGACAATGATCATACCACGATATGTTATTAAAATCGATAAAAAACGAACTTTTATTCATTTACATTGTTTAAGATTTGAAAATTGAAAATAGAAGTAAAAATTAATAAAATCAAAAAGAATATGACAAAAATTACATTCAAGGGCAATCCTGCCAGCATTAGTGGCAACTTGCCCAAAGTGGGAACACAAGCACCTGATTTTTCATTAGTTAAAGGTGATTTGTCAGAAGCCAGACTTTCAGATTATAAAGGTAAAAATGTGATACTGAACATCTTTCCGAGTTTAGACACTGCAGTGTGCGCTACCTCTGTTAGGAGATTTAACAAAATAGCATCTACCATTAAGAATAGCGTAGTTCTTTGTATTTCAGCAGATTTGCCGTTCGCTTCGGGGCGTTTTTGCTCCACAGAGGGGTTGGATAATGTTGTTACGCTTTCAATATTCCGCGACCACTCTTTTGCCGAAAAATATGGCGTTATGATGACTGATGGTCCACTCAAAGGGCTATTAGCACGCGCAATAGTAGTTGTAAATCCTGAAGGAAAAGTAATTTACACGGAGTTAGTTCCTGAGATTGCACAGGAGCCTAATTACGATTCAGCTATCAATTCGATAGTATAGTTTTAGTAAGAATTGTGTTAATAATGAGAAGCCTGCGAAGTGATTCGTGGGCTTCTTGCTTTTTGTGTGCAAATAGCCTAATCTTCCGCCTCCAATTCAAAAATATCATCAACTCGTTTGCCAAAAAGTCGTGCTAACTTCAATGCAAGCACTACAGAAGGTGCGTACTTGCCCTTTTCTATGGCATTTATCGTCTGTCTGCTAACGCCAATTTTCTCTGCAACTTGCTCTTGCGTGAGTCCAAGTTCGGCACGTTCTACTCTAATCCTATTCTTCATTTCGACTGCGATTTAATCGGTACATTGCCACTCTAAATTTAATGATAAACAGCGACATTTGAGTAAAATAGAGCAAAACAACCATCACCGTAAGGTATATCGCACCGTAAACAAAAAGGGTAGAGCAAACTATCAGTGCCAAGTTTACATAGGTAGCCCAAACTAATGACTCTAAGCGCAATTGAGCAATATACTCGTCTTCGTGTCGCTCGCGCGTGAAGCCAACTAAAACAAGCCCAACAGTGAGTAGCACAACTATAATCTCGTCAAGAATGCTGTCTTTCTTGCTGAGAGTGAAAAATTCAATGTCTGTGAAAACGTCATCTGTCATTAAAGCGGGCATTTTACAATGCACATCAATAGCGTCTAGAATGCTACTTTCGAACAAAAAGAGCAAGCCTAATACTAAGCCAATTGTTAAAAAAATCCAGCCGACCTTGCGCCAGCTGTGTGGAAGTAAATTTCGTGTGTTCATATATTTATGATTTATTGGTGAGCCACAAATGTAATACTTGTTTTACAATATGACAAATAAAATTGATATTTTGTAAAAAAAACTTTACAAATATGTTCTTAAACCGAAACATTAATAAACTAAGTCACTGGTAAAAAGGTTTGTAAACTCGTAGATAAATTTTTTGTAAATTTGTAAATAAAAGCTGAGTCGAATAGTTGTAATTTCGATTGTTGAAAGTAGAAAAAATGACTGTATAATATGAGACAAATCAAGCAAAATAAAACAAAGGAATTTATCAATCTATCGCACTTTATATCAATTCTTAATCGAAAAAAGAGTGACCCTAAAGAATTTACTTTTACCGGGAATTTAAAGGTTAATAAAATAGATATTCAGCTATTTGAGTATAGAAAGGAGAAGTGTAATGAAATAAAAAGTATTTCACCTGAAAACATCAGTGCGTTTGAAAAAAACGAAAACAGCTACTGGTTAAATATTAATGGATTAAGCGAAACGGAAACTTTAGTCTCAATATGTGAAAAGTTGGGTATTCATAGTTTAGTAATTCAAGATATTCTTGATG
Organism: Bacteroidales bacterium; assembly: GCA_012519055.1. NCBI lineage: Bacteria > Pseudomonadati > Bacteroidota > Bacteroidia > Bacteroidales > Bacteroidales bacterium. Next base: position 54,030 of record JAAYQU010000006.1, read on the forward strand.
TTAGTCAAAGACCTAAATTTCAGGAGTATGAGAACTTTTCGTTTCTGACTTTAAAATCAATACTTCCGTCAGAAAATGAAGTATTGGCGGAGCAGATAAGTTTTGTTTTTAGTTCAAACTATCTAATCTCTTTTCAAGAGCGAAAAGCGGACTTCTTTGAACATCTGAGGGTTAGGTTAAGAGAAAATAAAGGTATTTTAAGAGAGAGTACTGCCGATTATCTGCTTTATACAATGCTTGAGTCAATTCTCGATAACTACTTTAAAACTCTCACAAAGTTAGATGAAGAGATTGAAAATTTTAATTTTACGGATACTAAAAAAGACCCCTTACCAAATGCGCTTGAAGTCATCGAAAATCATAAAAAGTTAGTTCATTTTATCAAAAAGTCTATCCTACCGATAAAAGAGTTTACTTTGATAGTTGAACGTGGCGAATCTCAATTTATCGAAGAGAAGCACTTGAAATATTTTGCTGAAATTAAAGATTTATGTTTAACGCTGATAGATAGCTGCGATATGATTCTCTCATCACTTGAAAGTGAAACAAATTTGTTTTTTTCTGTGCAAGGGCATAGAATGAACCAAGTGATGAAAACTCTTACAATTGTTGCTACTATATTTATTCCATTAACCTTTATTGCAGGAATTTATGGTATGAATTTTTCAAATATGCCTGAACTTGAATGGAAGTACGGTTACTTGGGGATATGGTTAGTTATTATTTGTGTTTTCTTTGGTATGATTATATATTTTCGTCGAAAGAAATGGTTTTAAGTTGGATATAATATCCTTATTATTAAAGGAAAACAAAAAACAGTTACCACCCAAATAAGATAGTAACTGTTTTTATTGTTAAGTAAACGAAAATGTTTATTATTCCTCTTTCATCATTTTGTTTAGTTTTCGCAATTTAAAGGAGAAATAGATGCTGTAACATCCTAACAATATAAATGCTAACGCTGTCCAAATAACTACGCTTACACCTGCAAACATTGGATTCCACAGTAAAATAAATGAAAAAATTAAGCCCAATACGGCGGTTACCATTAGTGTACCCCAATCTAAAATGCCGTATTGTTTCATATCGTAAGCTGTGACCATGCCCGATATGGAGCGGAAAAGTAAGGTAAATCCTATGTAATAGGGTAAAGTAACCATTGTTGTAGCAGGATTGAGCAACAAGAGAATACCCACTATTGCACTTAATATACCTAACGCCAATGACCAGCCCCAATTTTGATGTCTGTTATCAAAGGCAAAAATCACTTCGGTAATTCCGTTAATGAGAAATCCAAAAGCAAACACAAAGGACAAGGCAGCATAAGCATCTGCAGGCGTAGCAAATGTCCAAATTCCTAATACAATAAACACTACTCCTACAATGAGCATCAAATACCATCGTTTAATGGCTTTTTCAATTTTCTTAAATGTCTGTTTCATATGTATATAAATTTATAAGGTTTTGTAACTATGTTGTTATGTTTTTATCATCTAATATATTCATAAATTCTTCTCCCGTAATAGTCTCTTTTTTAAGAAGATATTCGGATAGTTCATGCATTTTGGTCTCATTTTCGCGAATGATATTTTTTGCCTTTTCGTGAGCATTTTTCACAATTGAAAGGACAACATCATCAATTCTGGCAGCTGTTTCAGGAGAGCAACTCAATGACGTATCGCTACTTAAATATGGATTGTTTACAGTTTCCAATGCCACCATATCAAACTCCTCGCTCATCCCGTAGCGAGTAACCATGGCACGAGCAAGTTTTGTGGCTTGTTCAATATCGTTGGACGCTCCTGTTGTAACTTTGTTGAAAACAACCTCTTCGGCGGCGCGTCCTCCGGTAAGTGTGGCTATTCTATTCTCTAAATCCTCTTTGCTGTATAGGTTACGTTCGTTTTCGTCAATCTGCATGGTATAGCCGAGTGCTCCCGATGTGCGAGGGATAATTGTAATTTTATGCACAGGCGCTGAGTGTGTCTGCATTGCAGCAACCAAAGCGTGTCCTATTTCGTGATAAGCTATAATACGTTTCTCTTCGTCGGAAATTACTTTGCCTTTGCGTTGTGCCCCTGCGATAACGGTTTCGATACTCTCTTCCAAGTCGTTTGTTGTTAAGCTGTTACGATTATTTCTAACGGCTCTAAGAGCAGCTTCATTCACAATATTTGCTATTTCGGCGCCCGATGCGCCCGATGTTGCTCGTGCGATTAAATTCAAATCAATTTCGTCGTGCTTAACTTTTTTCAGGTGGACTTGCAATATGGCTTTTCGTCCCTCTAAATCGGGAAGTTCCATTTGTACTCGGCGGTCGAACCTTCCAGGGCGAAGCAGAGCTTTGTCTAAACTTTCGGGGCGGTTGGTTGCTGCCAAAATAACAACTCCCTTTTGCCCATTGAAACCGTCCATTTCTGTAAGTAGCTGGTTTAGAGTTTGTTCACGCTCATCGTTGGTGGTCATTCCATCGCGTCTTTTGCCAATGGCGTCAATCTCGTCAATGAAAATAATACAGGGAGCTTTTTTGTTTGCCTGACTAAACAGGTCGCGCACTTTGGCAGCACCCATTCCAACGAACATTTGAACAAATTCGGAGCCGGAAAGGGCAAAGAAAGGTACTTTTGTTTCACCCGCAACCGCTCTCGCTATAAGCGTTTTACCTGTTCCTGGAGGACCAACTAATAAAACACCTTTAGGCAGTGTGGCTCCTATATCAGCGTATTTTTTTGGATTATGCAGAAAGTCAACAATTTCGCTCAGTGACTCTTTGGCTTCTTCCTGTCCCGCAACGTCGGCGAATGTGGTTTTTATCTCATCTTCGGCATAAATCTTTTCTTTGTTTTGTCCAAAGCTCATATAGTTTCCGCCGAGTTTCCCACCCATAGACCTCATTGCGTTTCGCCATATAAAGTAGAAAATTACTCCGGGCAATACCCAGAAAAGCAGGAAGTTTAAAATTGGGGAGTTTTCGCGAGGAATGGTTTCGCTAAATTCTATTTTCCCGTTTTCGTTAGGACTCTCTGCCAGCAAAAGTCGGTCAACTAAATTGTCATCGCTCATTCTGCCTGTTTGAAAAACGATATCTTGTGGGTCGCCTTTTCTGTCAACTCCGCCGTTGGCTGTGGTAAAAAAGACTTTGTTCCCGTCAATGTTTACCTGTTTGACTAACCCTGAATCAACTTTGTTGAGAAAAGCGCTGTATGTTGTCGGGATAATTTTAGGTTTGAAGAGGTAAGGAAATACTAAAGAGTTAAGTATCAGCAATAATGCCATTGTCCATAAGAAGCTTCTCCAGTTGATATTGGGCTTTCGTGAAGAGTTATCGGTTACGTTATTTTTGTCCATTTTGTTTAAATTAAATTGTTATTTAGTTTTATTAATTATTGCTCATTAGTTTGTCATATTTTATGCAATTTGACAGAATTTTTTTTGCATCTTTTTCATTTAATTTTATTGTTGCAGCATCTTTACCTATTTCCACCAATCTATCCTTGTTGTCTAAATCAAACATTTTCGTATGTTTCAATCCGTGAACTTCAATAAGAATATCGCACAATTTACTATCTTCCAGCACATTAGCGTTAGACATCATTTTGAAAGTATGTTCAACTATTGACCTCATAGTCAATGGCTCAGGAAGTTTCTGCATCAGCGAAACATTGCTTGCAATCACGTATCGACATTGGTCGCGAATAACAGAAACAGGCAGGTTTTTAAAAATACCGCCGTCAGAATAATATTTGCCGTTGATTTTTTGTGGTTCAAAAAGAATGGGTATGCTACATGAAGCAACTACCGCTTCAACCAAATTCTTGCCTTCTGAAAATGTATGTGTAGTAGAATTATACATATCGGTCGCAACAGCAACAAAAGGAATCTTAAGTTCTTCGAAAGATTTTGCCCGTAAATGTTTACTAAGGAAATTTGCAATACCAGAAGTTTTTAAAAAACCCGATGTGGGCTTGGTAATTTCTACTAACTTTTTGAAATTTATATTTGCCGAAATTTCTAAAATCTCTTCAGGAGAATATCCGTCTGCGTAAAGAACACCTGTAAGCGAGCCTACACTTGTTCCTGCGATAATTTGAGGTTTTACCCCATAAGCATCCAATGCGCTTAGCACACCTAAATGCGCATATCCGCGTGCGCCACCGCCACTTAGCGCATATCCCAAATTATATGAATATATAGGTAATTTATCAGCCAAAACATATAAATATTACACTACAAAGTTAACAAACAGTGTGAAAGGTACTTTGTCTAAAATTCACATATAGTTGTCTAAAATTCTCTTTATATCTGTTCTCTTAGTACATGACAAAAACTTTAATTAAGTTGAAAGTCGGAATTGTCCGTAGGACAACATGTGATAAACCGTAAGATTTATCTTACGGAAACTGCACCTTCCCGACTTTCGCCCGTAGGGCGACACTTTGCGTTAAAGCAATGTGCCACCCTAACGGGTGGGATTGTGTGCTGTTGCACACCCATAGGCTTGCGCCTATGGTTAATCAAATGTTGTCCTACGGACAAAAAACATGTGCTAATCCAAAAGTATGAATCTTCAAAAATCAACCATATAATAAAAATGTAGTCTTTCCTAAATATTTCTTAACTCCTTAATGGTTATTTAGTTAACGTCAACTAATTACCAACCACACAACTCGCATCAAAAAATAGCATAGACTTTTTCAGTTAACCATACTTAGATATGTTCTCTAAATTGTGTGGGCGATAATTCGGTTTGCCTTTTGAAAAATTTGCTAAATGAGGATGTCTCTGAAAATCCGAGTTTTTCTGAAACTTGACTAGTGGTTAGCTCTTTATCGGTTAACAAAACCTTTGCATGATCGGTTATTTTTTCATTGATAAAAGTGCCGGGAGATTTGCCTGTGGTCGTTTTAATTGCCTTAATCAGGTGCTTTGAAGATATGTTTAGTTGATTGGCGAAAAATGCAGTTTTATTACTTATTTTTATTGGTTGTAGAAGTAGGTTAAAAAATGAGTCGGTAATTTCTTCGTTTCTTGTAGAATGGTTTTCAACTTTTTTGCTTTTCAGGAAGATTTCGGCTACCTCACAGACAAAAACCAAAAACAGATTACGTAATGTTTCTTGTTGAAATACAGAGCTTTTGGTCTCCCTTTTTCTATAAATTAGTTTATAAATATCGATAAGAATTTTTTGCTGCTCTTTAGTAAGGTCGGTAAGTGTGTACTGGTGATTGTTAATTTGACGAAAAGGCTTTACAAGTTGAGCGTTTACGATGTTTTTAGCAAGAAAATCTCGCGCGACGAACAAAAGTATGCCGTGGTATTCTCTTTTTGAACGAATAATATGTACAATGGAAGAGGGATGTGCAATAAGCAAGGTCGATGCCGTTATATGGTAATCTATTTGATTGATACTTATGTCGATATCGCCATCGGTACACATTAAAATACCAACATACTCTTTCATGTCGGCAGTTGCATTTTCGATTACCGGGAGTACGCCGTGGCAGAAAAAATAATCTTTCTCCTGCCACTCATAGCCAAGATTTATAATAGCCTCTCGTAGCGTAAGATGTGAATTTTGTGAGTGCTTTGTCATTTAGTTATGCCCCTATGTTTTTTATAAATATTTTAAAACAAATATTATTTTCTATTCCACCTTTATAAACCTCTTAAGTTCAAAGTCATAGTCATAAATCTCGCCCTCCTCGATGTGATACCACCAGCCCATTATAGTTATATCGCCATTTTTTACAGCCTTACGGATATATGGGTACTGCATTAGGTGTTCAATTTGCACAACAACGTTCATCTGTTCGGTTAACACGCTGCGTTCTTCAACGGAAATAATGTTATTAGCTATCTGTTCCTCTACAATCTTTTTGACGGGTGCTGCCAGCTCTAGCCATTTTTTTGTATGTGGCAGTGATCTCATCTCTTTTGCGCTACTGTAAAGTGCGGCGCAGCCGCCACAGTTTGAGTGTCCGCAAACAACTATATTGTTCACTTGCAACTGTTTAACGGCATATTCAATTACTGCCGAGGTGGCTACAAATGTATCTTTGTTTCTATCGTATAAAGGTACAAAGTTACCGATGTTGCGAACAACAAATAGTTCGCCTGGAATTGTACCAGTAACCAAATTTGGCACCACGCGTGAGTCGGAGCAGCCAATATATAGCGTATGCGGATTTTGATGCTTGCCTAATTGGGCAAAAAATTCCTTTTTCGGAATATGTTCATTGCTTTTAAAGCCTCGAATCCCCTCGAACAATCTGTTGTAGTTAGGTTGAGGGTGATTGTCGTCTTCGTGTGTTGTTTTCATATTTTTATGGTTTAAATGTGTTTTTATGTTAAAGATGTATTTACTGATAATGGTTTTATTGTATAGCACTACAGCTAATTATTCTAACGGTTCTATTATGACTTTATGGTAACAAAAAATATGTCATTTATTGAGCATTTGTTTATACGTTTTTTCTACGATATCGTCTAACTGTGTGTAGAACTGTTCTATTTCCGATTTAGGAGGTATTTTATTTCTCCATTCGTTTAGTTTCTTATCAGTTTCGTCGAATATGTTTTTCTCAACTGGCTCAATAACCTGAATGTATCCGTTGTTTTCTTTATTCACTAATTTGGATATTTGTAAATAGTGGTATCCGTCCGGATTATCTATTGGATAGCACTCTTTTGACAGTATCCTGTTATAATGATTTAGTTTTGAGTTCTTTAGCGAATCGTCGTAAATCATTGTGTTTGGCAACTCCGCTTCGCTTATCCAAAGAGGCACTGTGATACATGTATTCGGAAACCCTACTGCTGTCCACATTGTTGTGAATTGTGGTAGTTCGTTCTCTTTAACTCCTTGAATAACAATGTTAGAGGCTGAGCCAAAACTTGTAATTAAGTTGTCGGAGTGTATAAATTTATCGCTTGTAGGCTCATTTTCAAACATCTCTCTGTAATTGTTTTTGGTTATTGGATTGTACAAACATCTTGAGAAATTTTGTATTACAGTGCGATAGTCAAGAGGTTTTTCCTTTATAGTTGCAGTAAAAAGTTTTTCGGCTGTTTGTAATCTTACAAAACCGTATCCAACATTGGGTTTTCCTGTTTTTGAAAAGTTAGTTCTCAGAATATATCCATCAGGGGCAACGCTTGGGTCGTTTGCATCATATTTTTTCCAAGTGTAATTGTTTACTTCGTAAAAAGCAGCACCGCCTTTTGCGTCTATCACTCCAAAGTGAGCAGCTAAACCCATTGGTTTTTCGGTGTCAGAGAGTAATTTTTCAAAATCTTCTAAAGTTTTGCATGTCTCTAATGCTTTTTTCATAAAAAATCCCTCTCGGTTTTTAATTTTTACGCTGTCGTTAAGATTTACGTTAAACGATGCGCTATTCATAATTGCAAAACCCACTTCATTGTTTCCTGCCCACACTTCGTTGCCTATGCTATCGACAGAATTAACAATTCCTATAAATGCATATTTCCCATTTTCGGCAGGATACTTTTTTGCGTAGTTTTCTAAAAAATCGGTATCGCGTAACTTCCAAATCAACGCGCGTCCGTCATTAGTGACTTTACCTGATATTACGGCGGTTGTACAGCAATAACCATTTTTCAAAAAAAGGAAAAAGATTATGACAAGAAAATGTTTGATATGCTCCATGTTTCAATAAGTTTTTTCATTAACAAATTTATAAAAATAGTGTAAACTACAAATATAATCTGGTCGTATTTATTATCTTGCAGCCTGTTTCAATGCTATAACATCAAGATATATGAGCAACATATTTTCATCAATTATCAGAAAAGCCGGATTAATAAGACTCGCTGATAAAATCAGATATTATATTCTCTTAATAAGAACATCTAAACAAAGACGTGATTTTAAACGAATAAATCCAGATGTAATTTTGCCGCCTCCATATTTTTTGTATGAAACTTTTAATTTGAATTATTTTAGTTTTTACGACAAAAGCATCGAGACAGCAAAGTGGTTGATAAGTTTTTTCGAGAAATATAAAAAACTTGAAAACGTAAATATTTTAGATTGGGGTTGCGGACCGGGCAGAGTTATACGACATCTTCCCTCTTTTATTGACAGCTCGTGTAAATGCTATGGCACTGATTACAATAAAAAATACATAAAATGGTGTAAAGACCATATACACAATGTTACTTTTACTACTAATCAATTACAACCACCTTTAGAGTATCTATCAAACTTTTTTGATATTGCTTATGGCATCTCAATTTTTACTCACTTATCGGAGGAAATGCACCATGCATGGTTTAATGAGTTAATGCGAGTTCTGAAACCCGGAGGAATGTTGTTTTTAACATTACATGGTTCTGCATTTTCTGAAAAGTTAACCGATGAAGAGAAGAAGCAGTTCGATAACGGAGGCCTTGTAGTAAGGGGTACAACCAAAGAGGGTCATAGAACATTTGCAGCTTTTCAGTCGGAAGCTTTTGTAAAAAGATTAATCGGCGAAAACACTGTTTTAGAGCACGTTGCAGGAAAGGTTGTTGACGGAAAACCGCAACAAGATGTTTGGATTATTCAAAAAACAAAAGATAACCCGAAATAAAAATATTTACGTTGCGTTTTTCAACAAACTTTAATCAAAAACAACAATGAAGGCAAAAATCATTAAAACAGTTCTTCCTCCAATACTTGGAATAATAACAGTACTTGCAATTTTGGTGATACTCAATCTTATTATGTATAACGGAGACGCTTTTAGCAAACCCGACAACGGTTTTTTCACACTGTTTGTGCCGATAGCAACGCTTATAGCAATAATAATTCAGTTCACTTTGACGCTACCTTTTTGGAAAAGATTTCAATCTCGAAAAAAGGTTTGGGGATTAACGCTAATTCCTGTTACCATAATACTTTGCATAATTTCGGGATTGTTTTTCGGACTACTATTTTGGGAGAGGGATTTAGGATTTAGCGAATTTGTAGGCGTTTCATTAACAGGCGTTATCGCTTTTTTTGTCTATTGGACAGTTAATATATTGACACTAAGAAAAATCGACAGTTTGAGCGACTGTGTGAACGGTGGCTGAGCGCGTAGCAATCGAAGCCACCGTTGCGGACATAAGTTTAGCGACAACTCTAAATGGGCACTTCATATACTCGGTGACCTATACTTCTCCCCGTTCTATCATCCAAATAGCATCTATCGTTAGCATAGAATCAACACTAATTTTTCTTGAAGCTGCCTTTTCTTCAATTTTTTTCAACCACTCCTTATCTCTTTTGATTTGATTTCGTAGATTGGTAACTTTAGTTTGAAATTCAGCATCAAATTTCTCTTTGCTTTTTATACCTTTAAAGTGATTATACACATTTTCAATAAAACCCCAACCCAAAGCGGGCAGCGTAGCTTCTGTTGCCATGATTATTATAACGTCGTGTTTATCAATCTCATCTTTTAAATCAAATATACTTGTTTCAGTGGGAGTATTATCATTGTTTGGGTAAATTTGCTTGTTATAAAACCAGAAATGACTATTTGAGAATGCACTTGTTATCCCCATATTGTACATCCCCCAATAGAAGCTATCGGATATAACTAAAACAGTAGGTTTTATTTTTGCCGAATCTGATTGAAATTTAATGTTAGGGTAAGCCATATTGAATGTCTTTAGTTTAACTAAAAGATTCATTCCATCGGCTATATCATAATCACCTTTTTTAGGTTGTGTAATTTCAATTTGGTCCCAATATAAGTTTGGCATATCGATATTTCGGGCATTTTCAATATATCGAATTATTGAGTCAGCAGCTAAGCACATACCGTAATAACTCCAATGTATGCCATATTGAGGATACAGAGGATACGGAGATTTACTTTTGTTTTCTATAAAATAGCTGTTAAAATCTATATGAGAGATACCTAATTGTTGTGCTAGTTGGAGGTGTGTTTCGTAATTGGTTGTCTTTTTTTCTGTAATGTACTCATCTGGGAAATATTCGGGATAAAATGAGCCTTTACCTGCAGCAAAAATCAAGATAATATTTTTGTCGAGTTTCGATAATGTATCCTGAACATATTTCAAGCGTTGCATTCTGTTCATAATGCTATCATAACCAATATAATCGGTGCCATGGTATGCTTTTATATAATTCTCTTCGTACAGATATTTATTTTTACCAATAATAACCCCACTCGCTCTTGGTTTATTAAAAAAACTAAAAGCAATTTGATTACTTAGTCTTAAAAGTGAGCTTCTAAAACCAAAAGTTTCATTAAGATATTTCTCTCTTTGTTCCTGATAAGTTCCTGAAAACCAATCGTTGAAATTAAAGCTATTTTTTACAGGTTCCGTTATAGCTCCTTTTAATGGTTTTAGTTTAACAATATCGAATTTTGCTTGAAATAACGGTGCTAACAGTAAAGCTAATATTAAAAACATTAGCACCTTTTTTATATTATTGATATATTTCTCTTTTATATGCTTCATAATTAAAACCTAAAATAGATAAATGGGTTAAAACCAAAAGCTGTAATTGAGCTAATGCAAAGTATTAAAAGTAATACAGATATTGCAAATACGGCTAAATGTTTTTTAATACAATAATCGTTAAAATAGACTGCATCTTGAATTTTCTGTCCTTTGTTTGAATATGCGAAAAAGGCAAAGAATAAGGCAATTATTAAAAACGTGTAAAACTCTAAGCTAAAGGATTGTGTGTTGTTAAAATCAAATGCAAACATGCGTTTTAAATATGTAAAGGCATCTGAAATTCTTTCGATTCTGAAAAATACCCAACCAACAACTACTATGAAAAATGTAATAATCGTGCTGGGCAACTTGCCAATCTTATTGTAAAAATTGATTAAGAAACTTCGTTCTAAAACCAAAAACAGACCGTGGTATGCGCCCCAAAATATGAAACTCCATGATGCTCCGTGCCACAAGCCGGAAGCAAGAAATACGAACCAAAGATTGAAATACAAACGTCTTTTTGTGGAGACCCTGTTTCCTCCCAAAGGTATGTATAAATAGTTTCGCATCCAGGCTCCGAGAGTTATATGCCAACGTCTCCAAAATTCGGTAATACTTCTAGAGATATATGGATTATTAAAGTTTTCGGGGAATTTAAAGCCAATCATTTTGGCAATTCCTATCGCCATATCGGAATATCCGGAGAAATCGAAATAAATTTGAAATGTATAGGCTAAAATCCCTATCCATGAGGTATATGTATCAAGGCAGGCATAGTCCATTGAGAAAATCAAATCGGCTTGCTGTCCCATTTGGTTAGCTATAAGAACCTTTTTTGCCAAACCAATTATAAAACGGTAAAAACCTGTTAACCTATTGTCAATTGTATCATTGTGAGAGCGATCTTTAATCTGATCTGCCATATCGTGATAACGAACTATAGGTCCGGCAATTAGTTTAGGAAATAGAATTATATACAGTTGGTAATCCCAAAAATTGTCCAAAGGCTTGTGAACACCTCTGTAAACGTCAACCACATAGGTAATAGTCTCGAACGTATAAAAGGATATCCCAATCGGTAGCACCAATTTTACCCAATGAATATGGTAATCGCCGAAAATTGACAACACATAGTTAATATTGTCAATAAAAAAGTTAAAGTACTTAAAATAAAAGAGTAACCCTAAATTGATTGATACAGACAGAGCTAGCATCAACCTACGGTGTAGTTTCTTTCGAGTTTGGGACATCCATCTAACCAAGTGAAAATCAAGAAACGTTGTTCCAAGTATCACAAAAATAAATCTCGGGGCTCCCCAGCTGTAGAAGAAAATACTAAACAACAGAATTACAATGTTTTTGTATCTCTTATCAGCAAGATAGTAGGTAATTAAAAACGCAGGAAGAAAGTATAACAGAAAAACTATGCTACTAAATACCATACTATTTTTTGTTAAAGTGTGCGAAAGTAAGCATTTATAGATTTACATACAACAAAAAGAGATGTTTTTTAATCAAGTCAATTGAGTTATTTTTCTTTGGAATGATTAAAAATATGCTACCTTTGCGATGTAAAAATTTTAATTGAAAATTTCGCAGTTGTTAATCTATGAAACGAACACGGTTATCGATATTTTGTAAATCAAAGCACAGTTATGAAATGTGTTCGTTTTTCACATTATTACGCCAGAAAATATACAAGTATGCAAAACATCTGTTACTGAACACTCTTTTTGGCGTATTACAGCAGCATTACGTTTTTCCCTCACTCTCACATAGTTGACGGTGTAACTATTGTTCACTCACACCCTTACAATCCATTTTCAGAGGAGTGTCCGACAAAGCATAATCACCAAAAAAGCGAATATGTTTTAATTCAACTCTTATCATATTTTGTAACTACAGTCTCTTTTGGTGCAATTTTGCTTGTTGTTGCGAAAGTAAGCTTCAAAGATGTCATTTACCCAAAAAATGACGAAGTTTTCTCAAATCTTCACTTTTTCTGTTCGAACGGTTTTCGTGCACCGCCTTTAGCTGTTCTAAACTAATATCACTATCTTTTTTAATTGCTTGGTTTATCATGTTGTAAAATGGCATGTTAGTTTTTTTGCGCATGATGGACGGTGATTAGTGTTTGGTGGATTTTTTTAAATACATTCAAATTTAAAATTTCGCCATAAATGTTTAATTATTAATTATTTAAAACATAAACAAATGAATAAATATATATGGGTTTTAGTTATTGCGCTTTCTATTCCGTGGAGCGTTTTTTCCCAGAAAAAAACAGATGCAAATATCGTAGGAGATGTAAAATGTAAAGGCGAACATCTTCCTTTTATAGCGGTTACCCTAAAAGGTACCACGATAGGAACTACAACAGACGCTACAGGACACTACTTTCTTAAGAATCTTCCCGAGGGAGATTTTACTTTAGTAGCTTATGGGCTTGGTTATAAGCAAGCTGAAAAACAGGTCTCAATCGTATCTGGTAAAACCATTGAGGTTAATTTTGAAATAGAGCCAGATGCCATTCAATTAGATGGTGTTGTTGTTTCGGCAAGCAGGAATGAAGTTAATCGTAAAGAGGCACCGGTAATTGTGAATATGGTTAGTAGAAAGCTATTTGAAAATACTAACTCTGTCTGTCTTGCGCAGGGCTTGAACTTTCAACCAGGTTTAAGAGTTGAGACTAATTGCCAAAACTGTGGAACTCAACAAGTTAGAATAAACGGATTAGATGGAGCGTATTCTCAAATCTTGATTGATAGTCGCCCTATTTTCAGTGCATTAGCAGGCGTTTATGGCATTGAGCAAATTCCTGCAAATATGATAGATAGGGTAGAGGTTATTCGCGGTGGAGGTTCAGCTCTATTTGGTGCAAATGCAATTGCAGGCGTTATAAATATTATTACAAAAGAACCCACGTCAAACTCCGTTGAGGTTGCAAATACAACCAACTTAATTTATGGTGAAAAAACCGATGTAAACACAACTTTTAACGCCTCTGTAGTAACAGATAACCACAGAGCAGGGATAATGGTTTTTGGCACATCTAGACAGCGCAGTCCATTTGATTACGATGGCGATGGTTTTACCGAAATAGGTAAAATAATTGCCAAAAACATCGGATTGCGTAGCTATTTCCGAACGAGCGACTATTCGAAACTGACATTTGAATATCACAACTTAGGAGAATTTCGACGAGGAGGAAATAATCTCGATTTGCCTCCCCACGAAGCTGATATTGCCGAGCAAACCGACCATAACAACAATCTGGGTAACTTGAAGTACGATATTTTTTCAAAAAACGGTAAGCATCGTTTAAATATTTACTCTTCAGCGCAACATATAGTTAGAAAAAGCTATTACGGCGCACAAAAAGACCCGAATGCTTATGGCAAAGCAGCCGACAAAACTTTTGCCGGAGGAGTGCAATACTCATATTCTATTGATAAACTGTTGTTTATGCCGGCAGAATTGATGTTAGGCACCGAGTATCATATGAATCATTTAAAGGACGAAATGCTTGGTTATAACAGGGTTATTGACCAAAAAACAGACTCAAAGAGTGCATTCGTACAAAATGAGTGGAAAAATCAGAAGCTAAGCTTGCTTTTTGGATTTCGTTTCGACAAGCACAATCTTATTGATAATCTTATAGTTAGCCCACGTTTAAATTTACGATATAGTCCAAATGAAAGTGTAAATTTCAGAACAAGCTATTCGAGCGGTTTTAGAGCCCCTCAAATTTTTGATGAGGATTTAGATGTTAGAAGTGTCGGTGGTGAGGCTCTGTTGGTAATAAACAGCCCTGCTTTAGAAACCGAGAAATCACAAAGTTACAGCGTTTCTGCCGATTTATATCATTCCTTTGGCGTTGTAAACACGAATCTGTTAATCGAGGGATTTTATACCAATCTCGACAATGTGTTTGTTCTCGAAGATATTGGTACAGATAGCAATGGTAATACTATTTTAGAGAGAAGAAATGGTTCAGGAGCAGTCGTAAAGGGAATTAATTTTGAAGGAAGAGTTGTCCCGTTTGAAAAAATACAGGTTCAGTTTGGCTTAACTCTCCAGAAAAGCGAATATAAAGAGGCACAAAAGTGGAGCGATAACCCAAATATCGAACCTCAAAAAACGATGTTTCGTGCGCCAAATCAATATGGATATTTAACAGCAAGTTATCAAGTGATAAAGCCAATGCTTATCTCATTGTCCGGGACATATACAGGGAAAATGTTGGTTCAGCATTTTGCAGGTTATATTGCCGAGGATATGGAAAAGGTGACACCCGAGTTTTACGATGTGAATTTAAAGCTCTCTTATGAGTTTAAATTAAATGAAAGTGCCAAACTGCAATTAAATGGAGGTGTTCAGAATATTTTCAACAGCTACCAGAACGATTTTGACAAGGGAGAGTTTCGCGATGCTGGATATATTTACGGACCAGCTATGCCACGTTCATTTTTCTTTGGACTGAAATTTATAATATAGTAAGATTTTTAATATTAAGAAAAAATAACAGTTTTGTAACAATCTTGTAACAACGACTTGCGTAATTGTGTTGCTCGTTTTGAGTAGCACGATGCAACAGATTGCGTAGCAATCGAAGCCACTATTGTGGAATTAATGTATTATTGGTCGCTTCGATTGGACTCAGTGACCAGAAGTTCTGATATTTTCTTAATTATTGCGTTTATATACATCTGTTATTCTCAAGTTTCTAAGAAAAATTTCATATATTTACATTGTAATAAGGGGTAGCATTAACATTACAGATAATGCTGTTATGAAACGAATATGCCAACCTATTTATCAATAAAAAAACTCATAAAATGCACAGAATATTAGTAGTTGACGATGAAGAAGATATATGTGAAATTCTTCAGTATAATCTCGAAAGCGAAGGTTATCTCGTTGATGTAGCGCATAACGCCAAAGATGCTTTACACATCTTGACCGATGAACATGATTTAATCCTTTTAGATGTAATGATGGACGAAATGTCTGGGTATCAAATGGCTAGTATTCTAAGAAAACAGCATAATAATGATATTCCAATTATTTTTATAACCGCAAAAACAGGTGAAAATGACGTGCTTACAGGATTTAATCTGGGGGCAGATGATTATATTTCCAAACCGTTTTCGCTCAAAGAGCTTTTGGCACGAGTTAAAGTTGTTTTAAAACGTACCTCTGCTGCCACAGAAGAAAAATCAACTGAGAATATAGTAGTGGGTAATTTGAATATCGACCTGAACACATTGACGGTATCAGTTAAAGACTCCCCTATAGAACTAACAAAAAAAGAGTACAAGATATTGGTCTTGCTTGCACAAAGTGTAAACAATTATTTCTCGCGAGAGGAGATATTGCAACGAGTTTGGGAAAATGATGTTTATGTTTTAGAAAGAAGTGTCGATGTTCATATAGCCCGATTACGAAAAAAAATACGCAATTCAAATTTGCAGATTGTAAATAAGGTTGGTTTTGGTTACAGCTTGAAAGTAAAATAGTTATGACACACAAGAGAAAACTTCTAATAGCTTTTTTTGCTATTTTTTTAGTTTATGCTTTCGTAATTGCTTGGTTACAGTATTACAAGGAGAAAGAGTATCAAACCAATAGCCAAAAGGAGACTTTGCGTATTTTCGCCACAATGGTCGAAAAAATGTTAGAAAACTCAACCGATGCAGAAGGAACATTACACTATTTACCTCAAGATGTACGTCTTACACTGATCAACTCGAAAGGGGAAATTATGTATGACAATGTTGCCGAAAACGTTAAAGAGAACCATTTGGGACGACCTGAAATCTATTCTGCAAACTACTCAAACGAGGGATATGCTATTCGGAAATCGAGTACTACAAATCAAGATTACCTCTATTATGCCAGAAAAAGTAAGAATGGCTCGTTTTTACGATTGGCTTTGCCATATGTAATTACCTGGACGAATTTTATTCACTTTGATAATATTTTGCTGTACATTGTTGTGTTTCTGTTTTTTATAACACTATTGGTATTGGTATTAATGACAGATAAATTCGATAATGTTATGAGAACTTTGATAAGTTTCGTAACAGATGTTGAAAAAGGAAATATCGACTACAATAAAATTCATTTTCCCGATACCCATTCTGGCGAAATTGGTCGTAAAATAATATCCTTATATAAACAGCTAGAGGACAGCAAGTTGCAAACAGTTCAGGAGAAAGATAGAAATCGTTTGATGAAACAGGAGATGACAAACAATATTGCACATGAATTGAAAACACCTGTTAGCAGCATTCGAGGCTATCTTGAAATATTATTGAATAATAAGGATATAGGATTTGAAAAACAGCAATATTTTATAGAACGTTCGCATGCACAAACTCTGCGTTTGTCGAATCTAATTCAAGATGTGGCACTGATTACCAAACTCGAAGAGTCGGCAAATCTTTTTCCGAAAGAGAAATTGGATTTGCATGAGATTTTTGAAGAGGCGGCTACTGAATTGCATGAAGTATATAAGGAACAGCAGGTTACAATTGAAAATAAAATTCCCGAAAAATCATTCTTTGCTGGAAATTATAATTTAATGTTCTCTGTTTTCCGTAATCTGATTGAAAACTCCATAAGATATGCAGGTGACGATATACAAATTGTTGTTGAATGTGTAGAGCAGGATAAAACAAGTTATCTTTTAAAATACTACGACACAGGGGTTGGAGTAAATAAAGAACATTTGGATAAAATTTTCGATCGTTTTTTGCGTATCGATAAAGGAAGAAGCCGAAAGAGTGGTGGCACAGGTTTGGGTTTGTCAATAGTTAAGCACGCTATACAGTTCCACGGAGGAACAATAGTAGCACAAAACAGACCAGAAGGCGGTTTGCAATTTGATTTTAATATTTTAAAATAAAGTCCTCAAACTACGATTAACTGTCTATATCAGTGTGTCTTGCGTTAATCCCTTCAGTGAGATAAAGTAAATCTTCGGCAATATTTGTACACGAATCGCCTATGCGCTCCATAAAATAAAGAATGCGGCTAAGGTTTAAGTAGGCAGGCATTTCGGCTGCCTTAACGTCTTTTTGAAACAGCATTTGGTGAATTTCATGATAACTTTCATCTATGGAATCATCAGTTGCAATAATGTTGCGTGCGATATAATTGTTTTCGGTATGAAGCGCGTAAACAATGTTGTCAAACATTTTGCTTACCATTCCAAACAGACTAATCAATTTTGGTTGATATTTTTTCCAAACAGATTTTGATTCAATAATAATGGGTAGACGTTTGCAAATACTGTTGAGTATATCACCCATTCGCTCAATGTCAACAATAATATTTAGAGTTGACACCATTCTGCGGAGATCAATAGCACGAGGAGTAAGCCGAACAATATCGTTAATTACAGTTTCACGAATTTTGTTCTCCATGAAATCAATGTTTTTTTCATTCTCGCGAACCTTTTTTAATTCCTCTGGAGTGATACTTTGCTCAAGGTGTTTGCCTACAAGAACAAATTGCTCGGACATAATATCCGTTAAAGCAATAAACTCTTCAGTTAGTATTTTTAATGAATTATCTCTTATCATAACTCTATGTTTTGTCAGTAATAATACAATATTATGGTGAATTATCCAACTTTGCCGATTAAATAATCTTCAGTGCGTTTATCTTTAGGATTAGTAAACATTATGCTAGTCTCTTCATATTCAACAAGTTCGCCCAAATACATAAACATTGAATAATCTGAAATTCTTGAGGCTTGCGACATATTATGTGTTACGATAATAATAGTAACCTGTTCTTTTAGCTGTACAAGAAGCTCCTCAATTCTGAGAGTAGCAATGGGGTCGAGAGCCGATGTTGGTTCGTCCATAAGCAAAAGATTTGGTTTAAGAGCCAGCGTGCGTGCAATACAGAGTCTTTGCTGTTGTCCTCCAGATAGAAAAGTTCCTTTTTTGTGAAGAACATCGCTCACCTCGTCCCATAATCCCACATTGCGAAGATTCTCCTCGACAATTCTATCGCGCTCAGCTCTCTTAAGCTTTATGCCTTTGAGCAGATATCCGGCGATAACATTATCGTAAATGCTCATTGTTGGGAAAGGATTAGGACGTTGAAAAACCATCCCTGCCTGAGTGCGCACATCAATAGGATTCATTTGGAGTATGTTGCGACCATTTAGTATAATATCACCCGTCATTTTAATGCCTTCGTGCAATGCGTGCATATTGTTGATTGCTCTCAGAAGAGTGCTTTTGCCACAACCCGAAGGTCCCATTATAGCAGTAATAGTATTGCGAGTAATATCGGCACTTACATCGCGTACAGCGTATTCATTGGGTGAATAGGAAATGCTTAAATTTTTCAGTTTTAAAACGGGTTCTTGTATGGTTTTCATCTGTTTTTCTATGTTTTAATCGCAATAAAAACTTTGAATTTGTTAAAAAATAGGACTTCTTTTTTTAGCAATGGTTTTTGCCGTAATATTAAGAATTAACACAGCTGCTAATAAAAATAGCGATGCACTCCAAATCATACTTTGCAAATTGGGGTCGTTATAAAACTCCCAGATAAGTAGTGAAACAGAGGTGTTTGGCTTGGTAATATCCCACTGAATGTACGAGCTGCCAAGAATAGTAAGCATAAGCGGTGCAGTTTCGCCCATAACACGCGAAATAGCTAAAAGTATTCCCGTAAAAATGCCCGGGAAAGCCGAAGGTAACCAAACCTTGAAAATCATTGCTGAATATGAAGTTCCTAGCGAAAGTGCAGCCTCTTTAAGGCTGACAGGTAAAAGGTTAAGAGTCTCTTCGGTTGAACGAATAATCAATGGAAGCATCATTATTGCCAATGCCACAGCTCCGGCAATAGCTGAAAAAGTACCCATGGGAATAACAATCCACAAATAAGCAATAATACCAATAACTATCGAAGGTGTTCCCTGCAGCAAATCACTGAGAAAACGTATAATACCGGCAAAACGTTTATTTCTGTTTTCTGAGATATATACACCACAAAAAATACCAACGGGAATAGCAACTAATGAAGCCATAATTACGGTTAGAAACATACCAACTATTCCGTTAGCAATACCTCCCGGAACACGTTCTCCGATACTGTTCGCCATCATAGCCTCTAAGGTTGTGGGCGTGGTTTGAATGAAAAAATCGAGATTTATTTGTTTAATGCCTTTAATAAGTACTGTTCCGATGATAATAACCAACGGCAACGCAATTATGACTGAAAAAACTATAACAAACCATAAAAACAGTTTGTCTTTAATCAATCTCCTCTTATTAAAACTAACATCTAACTTCATACGCCCATAAATTTCGGATTTCGAAATCCTTTATCTTGGTTTCATATTTCTTATTAACATTCGTCCTATCGAGTTTGTAATCAGTGTGATAATAAAAAGCAAAAGTGCAATAGCAATCAGAACAGCAAGGCGATTATCTGAAGCTTCGCCAAACTGATTAGCAATGATACTTGCCATTGTGTTACCAGTATCTCCCAAACTGAGAGGAATAGTGTTTGTGTTACCAATAAGCATAGTAACAGCCATAGTTTCGCCTAAAGCACGCCCTAAAGCCAGAATAAAAGAGGAAATAACGCCCGGTAACACGGTAGGGAATACAATTTTGGTTACCATCTCTTTGCGAGTAGCACCAAGACTGTAAGCTCCCTCTTTTAAATCTACAGGGGTCATTTTAATAAACTGACTGCTTAACGAGGCTGCATAAGGGATAATCATTATTGCTAAAACAATAGATGCTGTTAGAACGCCAAAGCCCTGTTTTGATAATCCAAGATTCATAATCACAGGACGGAGCATATAGAATCCCCAAAGTCCATAAACAATTGACGGAATACCCGCCAAAAGATCAATCATTGTCTCTAAAACGGAAGCTACTTTTGTGCCCTTAAAGTATTCGCCTGTAAAAATTGATACGGGTATTGAAAAAACAATACAGATAGCAAGCGCAAGAAACGATGTTAGAAGCGTCCCGACAATAAATGCAAGTGCTCCGTAACGCTCCGAGCCGGCAGTATAGTTCCATTCGGATGAGAAAATAAAGCTGAAAAATCCGTACTCCTTAAAAGCTGGCATTGCTCCGGTAGTTAGGGAATATATCATTCCTCCTCCTATAATCAAAATAAGAAGTGCTGCTAAAAAAAGTGTTATTTTAAAGATTCTGTCCTTCATAAAATCAATTAACAATTAACAATGAGCAATTAATAATTGAGTTAAAAGTACTTTTCCCTTGCACCTTTTCTCTTTCTCCTCTACTGATTTAGTTGTTAAATGTTTAATATCGTAATAAAAACAAAGGGTGTTGCGAGCAGGAACCGTAATTCATACTATGCACACCCTTTGGTGAAAATATTGGTAAAGAAAATGAAAAAACGTGTTTTTTGTTCCCTTCGGCTCTATCCAACATTGGCTGTTTAACGAACAACTTGGTATTAGATTTAAGCCTAAGTATCTCATTCTTTATTATTTAAAAAAACTTCAATAGTGGTTTAGCTTTCTTTGTTGGTATATACCATTCTGTCAATATTTTTCAGGGCTTGCTCTTTAACCGAAGCAGGAATTGGTGCATAATGTACCTTTTCAGTGCTTGCCTGTACTTCATCAGAAAGCATGTAACGAAGTAGAGATTTAAGTGCTTCGGCGTCTGCCTCTGTGCGTTTACCGTTATTAAGCTCCTCATATACAATAATCCATGTGAACAGACTAATTGGATAAGCACCCGGCTCAGGCGAGTTGGTTATCATACAGCGTGAGTCTGCAGGAATATCGGTATCTGCAGCAATTGAAATTGAGCTTGACGATGGTGTAACAAACTCACCATTAGCATTTTGAATACTTGCAAAATTAAGCTGTTGAGCAAAAGCATACTCAGAACCTATATATCCGATACTTCCGTCAGTTTGGCTAAGTACGCCAGCAACACCGGGGTTGCCTTTAGCTGCAAATCCTGCAGGGAAAGAAACTGATTTGTCGCCTCCATATTTTTCTTTCCAATCGCTATTTACTTTGCTTAGATAATCGGTGAATACGAAAGTTGTACCACTACCGTCTGAACGATAAATAGGGGCAATCTCTTTGTGTGGAAGATTAACACCTTCGTTTACAGCCTTTAGCTGTTCATCGTCCCAATATTTTATCTGACCTGCATAAATTTTGGCAATCAAGTCACCGGTAAGTTTAAGATTTGTTACTCCCTCTATGTTATATGCTAATACTACTGCACCCATACATGTTGGGATATGAATTACCGAAGGCATATCTATCATCTCTTCATCTGTGAGGAAAGCGTCTGTTCCTGCAAAATCTACAATACTCTCTTTTAAACTTTTGATACCACCACCACTACCAATACCTCCATACGAAACAGTGTTGTTTGTAGCTTCAAAATAGGATTTAAATGTCATTAGGTAAAAGGGTTGCGGAAAAGTAGCTCCCGCTCCTGAAAGGGTTACAGTTCCCTTGTTTTGACAACTTACAGCAACAATGCCAAAGGCTGCCAGCATAATAAAAAATGTGTTTCTTAATTTCATTTTCTTTACTTTTATTTATTCATATTTTCTCAACACAAAGTAACCATGACTAAGTTTCATTCCTGTTACGAAATTGTTACGAAATTGTAACAACCGCTTAAACAATCTTACAGCTTGATTTCCAGGTTAATATATCCTGCAATTTTTGGTTCTGTGGGAGTTGCTTTTGGTATTGTAATCCAGATGTTTGGAGATATGCGAATATGCTTATTTGGAGAATACTGAAAACCCAAAATAGCCGCATTTTCTTCTCTATCGATATTCCATTCATTAGCCGAGGAGAGACAGTCCCAACGTGCAAATATTTCAGCCTTTGCAGTAAGGCAGGTATATATAAAGGCTGAGAATCCATCTTGATGTTTACCTTCGGAGTTGCTTGTATTCCAAATAGCGCTATACTCTACTCCTGCGCCGAATTTATTATTTTCGTAGCCTGCGAAGCATGAAAGATTTTCCTGTCCGGTTAAGAAATCGTACCCGTGATCATAATCTTTATATGTACCAGTTATGCGAAGTGTAAGACCTGAAAAGAGTTTGCATGTAAGACCCGCACCGTAAAGGAAATATGGATCAACACTAATCTTTTTAAACCCTTCGCCGTTTACAAACGTCACATCGGCTTCAAAAAGCGAACCGAATTGATACTCGGCTATCATACCCAAATCGGCGACGTGAGCAAATTTGTATTTGTCTTGAAATGTTCTCATAATATAGCGATGTCCCCATGCTTTTAGCTGAGTATCGTGCAATTTCATATCTAAAAGACCAACATTTAGCGTAAAGTTTGATTTTTTCCACTTAAGAAAGGCGTTTCTAAGAAAACCTATTCGCTGTAAATCGCCAACATCAGAAGATTCTCCCGCATCAAAGATGACTGTTGTAGAGAATGATTCTGAAATCATATATTGATAGCCAAGATAGGCTCGCTGAATCTCAAAACCTGTATTTTCAATATCTGTGAATTCCGAATGGAAATTCCCAAAAATCATAATAATAGGTTTCCCGTTTTGTTGTAGTGACACTTTTAGTGAGTCTATCTGAGCAGACGTACGTAGCGAAGCCAGCAATAGAACGAGGAGGAGTATTTTTAGTTTCATTTTGTATTACATTCTGTTTGTCCGTATTGTTTTTCGAGTGTATTATTATGTTTACTCACCATAGAAGTATTTAATCCACTCTTTATATGTGTCTTGCACCGAAAGGCAAGTGTCGAGCAGATATTCTCTTGCCGTGCCGAACTCTTTTAATCCCCGGTAGTAAAATTGTTTGTATTGTTCATCAATAATAAAAGGGATGATATTGTTCCGCAGGCATTCCCGAAACATAATCAAACGTCCGACCCTGCCATTACCGTCTTGAAAGGGGTGAATTTGCTCAAAGCAGTAATGGTATTCTATAACATTCTCAAACTCAATAGTGGGCAATTTGCTATACCAATCATTAAGCTTATTCATTTCAGAGTCAACATCTTGTGGCATAGTGGTTTTCATACCGCCCACCTCGTTGGCTAACTTTTTCCAATCACCTAAACGGAACCAGGGTTTGGCGGCATCGGAAGTACCCGATTTTAAAATTCGGTGAAACGTTTTGATTATTGCATTTGATAATGGCTCGTCTATGCTGTCTAACAAGAAGTCGAAGGCAACAAAGTGATTTGATGTTTCAATAATATCATCAACAGGCACTGCTTCCTCCTCCTTGAATCCTATGGTACGGGTTTCGAAAATATAGCGGGTCTGCTCCTCGGTAAGCCGACTTCCCTCAATGCGGTTAGAGTTGTAGGCAAGATTTATCTGTGTCTTATGGTATAAGCCCCCTTTGCGTTTCGCCTGTTTTTCTTCTATAAGTCGGTTTTTTAAGTTCATTGATGCAATAAAAAGTAGATTCAAATATCAAATGCAATTTTATTCGCAAATTTAAGAAAAATAGTCAGGTTTTAGATTTTTTCTATAACCATTATTTGCTTTTTTGCTGTTGTATAAAGAGTATTATCTTTGCCATTATTAATAAGCTTATACCAAAAAGCAATTGGGCATGAAAAAAGTAAAACTATTTTTATTGATATTCGGTATTAGCGCAATTTGTTTTGCTGAAACGCCAACAAAATTGCGAACAGGGCAAAACAAGTTTAACACCGTATTAAGTGATAATCATGGGGATTCAATTTCTCAGCAAAAAAACAGAACTCCGTTTGTTTTAAAGATATCCCCATTCCATATTATTCAAGGGGATTTTATTACAAAAAGTTTTTCGGCAGGCTTAAGTTTTGAAAAACCAATGAAAAACAGATATAGTTTGCATATTGGGGCTAGATATATTTTCACAGATAAAACAGATGATCTCTTTGACAAAAGATTTACAGTCATATTCGTTGAACGAGTTAACGGTTTTGCCTTAGATGCCGAGCTAAGAAGATATTTTGGAAAAGAGAGGCTGGCGATGTCGGGTGGATACCTATCGGCAAATTTAAAGAATCTTTACACAAAGGCAGATATTGATAGCAAAACTGTGGACAGATTTTCTACAGCAGCTTTTATTAATATAGGATGGCAAGAGATATTCAAATCAGGGACTGTTTTTGATATTGCCGTAGGGGTGGGGGCTAAATATGTAGTCTCAGCTTCTTCAACTGCTCCTTTTTATAGTGAAACGAGACACTTTATGGATTCGGGTAAAAAGCCCTATCATTCAGGCTATGCCTTTTTCCCATTTGTAAATATTAACTTTAATTTGGGGTATTGCTTTTATAAGGGGAATAGATAAAAGTATTCTGAAAATCAAGTGGTTAGATAGCTTCAGTTGTGATTAAAGATTGTTTAAGTAGTCTTTAAAATACAATGGGACTAACTTAATTAAGTTAATCCCAAGGCCAGGGTTGATTAGAGATACTCCGTACAACCAATTACAAATATACAAAACAGTTTTTCATTATACAAGTGGCGAGCAAAATGACATCGTTATTAGGCTGGTTATGGAAGAGTTAAGGTATATTTTTTTCTGTTGTAGAAAAATTAGTAATTTTGTTTATTGTGGTAAAAGACTTTTACAAATAAAAAGGTTTCCACGGGTGTACGCGGAAACCAAGAAAATCTTCGGCTTATAGCCTTATTGTGAAAAGTCTTTCACAATTTGTATCTTTTTATGAAGCAAAGATACAATAAAAATTTGATTTGTCAACAAAAAATAAAATTCGTTAAATATGAAAGTATTAGGTATTGATTTAGGTCCATCTTCAATAGGGTTATCCGTCCGGAATGCTAATAGGGGTAACAATTTACAAGAGCAGTTGGAGTATTTTTCATCAGTTGTTTTTAAATCGGGTATAGGTAAAGGACAATCTGGAGAATACTCTTATGCAGCAGAACGCAGGATAAAACGCTCTTCCAGGCGATTATACCAAGCTAGAAAATATAGAATTTGGGCAACCTTAGAGTTGCTGATTAAAGAGGGATACTGTCCTCTTTCTTTGGAGGATTTGGATAAATGGAGAAAATATGACAAGAAAAAGGGATTAAAGCGACAGTATCCAATTCATGCCCAAGGATTTGAACAATGGGTTCGATTAGATTTTAATGGAGATGGCAAGGCTGATTATTCAAGCCCATACCAATTAAGGGCGGAATTAATGCAGCAACAATTCGATTTTACTCAACAAGGTGACAGATACAAACTCGGCAGAGCTTTGTATCATATTGCTCAAAGACGTGGCTTTAAAAGTAGTAAGGGAGAAACTATAAAAGAGCAAGAGGCTACAGAAACAGACCTTTTGAATGAAGTTGAGGTTGATATAACCGAAGAATTAAAAAAATCGGAAGAAAAGAAATCAAAGGATTTGAAGGCTTATATGGAAGCGAACAATCTGAAAACAGTTGGTTGTGCTTTTGCTAAATTGGAAGATGAAGGTGTCCGTATCCGCGATAGCGTTTATCAGGCTGTACGAACGCAATATAAAGACGAAATTAGGCAGATTTTCGAGTTTCAGAAAGGACTCGATATTAATAGTGAATTTTATAAAAGACTCACAAGCGAAAAGAAAGGAGAAGGAACAATTTTTTATAAACGTCCACTACGTTCGCAAAAATGGTTAGTTGGAAAATGTACTTTAGAGGGTAGTAAACCGCGTTGTCCCATTAGTCACCCTGAGTTTGAAAAATTTCGCGCCTATAGTTTTATCAACAATATTCAATACAGAAAATCTACAGATGATGAGTGGCAAAATCTAACATTAGAGCAAAAGCAAAAACTGTACAAAGACAAGTTTCTTAGGACTGCAAAAGGCTTTGATTTTAAGGAGATTAGAGAGTGGATTGAAAAGGATATTAGAGATAATACTCGTAATTATATATTAAGATATGACAGAGATAAAGAGAAACGTACCATTAATTATGGTGATAAAACAAATGTCTCTGGTTGTCCAATATCTAGCAGATTGAAAAACTTATTGGGGTTGGATTGGGAGAAAGTTGTGTTGACAACGGAGAAAGAACGCATAAATAAAAAAACAGGAGAAGTTCGTAAAATTACTTATACGGCAGAGGATATTTGGCATATCGCATTTTCATTTGACGAACCAGAATTTGTAAGAATTTTTGCCGAAGAAACATTGAAGTTTGATAAAGCAAAATCAGACGCATTTGTCAGATTGCATAACGATATTAAACCAGGATACTCGATGTTAAGCTTAAAAGCCATTAAAAACATCAACTACTTTTTAGAAAAAGGATTCATCTACACCGAATCTGTTTTGTTGGCAAAACTGCCTGAAATATTTGGCGAAAAATGGGGAGAGAATGAATCAGAGATAGTGAGTCAAATTAGTTCAATTATTTCAGAAAATCGTAAAGAAAAAGATATTAAAAGTATTGCAAACGCATTGATTGCCAAATATAAATCGTTGTCTTTAGATGACGGCGAGCAGTTTGCCTATAAAAACCATGAATACAAACTTGGCGAAAACGACCTAAAAGATATTGAAAACGCCTGCATAGATAAATACGGGAACCGAACTTGGAGTAAGAAGAGTGATGATGAGAAGAGAGAAATCATTAAACAAGTTGGGCAATATTATCAATCCTTTTTTAAATCAGAAGATAGAGATTATTATAAGTTGCTGAGATTATCAGATAGCTTAGCTAAATATCTGTTAGATAATTTTGAGTTTTTAAACGTAAAAGAGTTGAAAAAAATCTACCATCCTTCTATGATCAGTTTTTATATACCTGCAAAAGAACAACAAATTGAGGATGGAAGATGGCTTAAACTGCTTGGAAGTCCCGTAGTTGGGGCAATAAAAAACCCTATGGCTATGCGTGTATTACATACATTACGCAGACAAATAAACTCTTTACTTAAAGCGGTGGATGAAGACGGCAACCAATTGATAGACGAAAATACTCGAATTGTAGTGGAGACAGCCCGTGAAATTAACGATGCAAATATGCGATGGGCAATAAGAGCATATCAAGATGGACGAGAAGCTGAAAATAAAGTATATGAGAAAGCAATCAATGAGCTACTAAAAGAGGTACAAGCAACCGATGATAATATAGACAAAGTTCGTTTGTTGTGCGATCAGCACGAAATTTTAGGTAACGATCAGCTTCAAGAACCGAGCAGTGAGGATAAATCTCAAAAGAAGAAAATATATTTCGTAGAGGATTATAAGAAGTCCAAAGAGAATGAAATTAAGAAATATCGTTTGTGGTTAGAGCAGGGTTGTCGCTGTATTTATACAGGTGAAATCATAAACATTAAAAAACTTTTTGATGACAATGTGTCAGATTTCGAACACACTATTCCGAGAAGCAAATCATTTGATAATTCGTTGGAAAATCTGACAGTTTGTGATGCTTATTACAATCGTGCTATAAAGAAGAATCGTATTCCAACAGAGTTGGAAAATTATAATAAAGATGCCACAATTAACGGTAAACTATATTCTGCAATATTGCCACGATTAAAACCTTGGTTTGATAAAGTGGATCGACTAAAAGATAATGTGGAGTTTTGGATTGGGAAATCAAAAAAAGCTGCCGACAAGGAACGTAAAGATTATTGCATTCGTCAACGCCACTTGTGGCAAATGGAACTTGATTATTGGCAAAATAAGCTAAACCGTTTTACAATGACAGAGGTAACCGATGGGTTTAAAAACAGCCAATTAGTTGATACTCGAATTATTACAAAATATGCCTATCACTATCTTAAAACAGTGTTTGACAAGGTTGAGGTTCAAAACGGCAGACATACTTCAGATTATAGAAAGATGCTTGGAATACAAGGCATAGATGAAAAGAAAGATCGAAGCAAACACTCGCATCATGCAATTGATGCAACAGTGCTTACACTTATACCAGCCTCTGCTAAACGTGAAAAAATGCTAAAATTATTCTATGAGATAGAGGAGGATAGACGCTCTAATAAAGATATAACAGAAAAAACAAAGGAGCTTAAAAAAGAGATTGCCCAATGCGGTTTCGGTAGAAACGTAAATGAAATAGGTAATTTTATTGAGGAAAATATTCTGATAAACCACATTTCAAAAGACCAAACTCTTACACCTACACGTAAACGTTGGCGAACAAGAGGTAAGGTTGCTTGGCAACGAGATAAAGATGGCAGCATTATTTATAAAAATGGCGAACCACAGCCAAAACGTTGGATTACAGGAGATAGTATCCGTGGGCAGTTGCATAAAGATTCATTTTTCGGGGCGATAAAATATCCTAAAACAGACAAATATAATATTCCTATACAAGGTGATGATGGTAAATATGTTTATGAAACGGATAAGAGTGGTAATGAAGTTATTAGCATGGTAATACGAGTGCCGATAACGAGTTTTAAAGATGAGAAAGATTTAGATAAAATAATTGATCCGACGGTAAAAAACAGTATTTTGAAGACAATTGCAAAACGCCAATCCGAAGGAAAATCATTTTCAGTATCTATTAATGAGCCCATTTGGCTTTTAGATAGTGACGGCAAAGAAATTAAAAAAGATAAAAACGGACGACTTCTACTGCCTATTCGTCACGTTAGGTGCAGAGTGGCGGCAGGAAGAGGGTTTTTTACTAAAGACAAAGCAATTGAAATAAAAGAACAAACTTATAAATCCAAAAAAGATTATAAGAGATATTATTATGCTCAAAATGATGGAAACTATCTGTGTTTACTTTATGAATGTTATCATAAAGGGAAGCTGGAACGAGAGTTTAAGTTTATAAATTATTTCGAAGTAGCAAAGTTGGGGATAAAATCATCTGATGATATCAAAAATGAACCTTATTTTAATGAATTAAGCAAAAATAAAAAACAGTATAAACTCTCTGCTATTATCAAGACAGGAACCAGAGTTTTAATGTACAGTAAAAAGCCTGAAGAAATATTTGACTTAGAGAACACAGAATTACTTAAACGTTTATATAATGTCTATAAGTATAACTTCACAGGTAGTAACCGCATTTATTTGCAACAACATCTTGAAGCAAGAGAGAATGAAAAAATCAAAAATGATGAAGATTTTTCTGTTTTTGATAATACAAAATATCAAGCAAGATTAAATCTTGTTGCAAGTAACTTTAATTGTATTATTGAAGGACGTGATTTCGAGATTTCCGACAGTGGAAAAATAAATTTTATTAACTAGAGATGATAAAAAAAACACTCTATTTTGGCAACCCAACATATCTTAGTTTGCGAAACAGACAGCTGACAATCAAGTTGCCTGAGGTAGAAAAGTCTGATTTGCCCGAAACTTTTAAAGAGGATTCGGTTATTACTATCCCTATAGAGGATATAGGAGTGGTGTTGCTTGATAACAAACAGATTACCATTACACATGGAGTAATGGAGGCGTTGTTGGAAAATAATGTAGCTCTGATAACCTGCGATAATAGCCATTTGCCTGTTGGTTTAATGCTTCCACTCTGTGGCAACACCACGCAGAGTGAGCGTTTCACACAGCAGATACAGGCTTCGCTACCATTAAAAAAACAGCTTTGGCAACAGACTGTTCAACAGAAAATACTAAACCAAGCAGCTGTTTTAGAGTCTGTTATGGGTGAAGAGGCACGTAATATGCGTGTTTGGGTAAATGAGGTTCGCAGTGGCGACCCTGACAATTTAGAGGGGCGAGCAGCTGTATATTATTGGCGAAATCTTTTCCCAAAAATCCCCGACTTTACACGCAATCGCGATGGTATTCCGCCAAATAATCTGCTAAACTACGGTTATGCTATTTTGCGCGCTATAATTGCTCGTAGCCTTGTATCAAGTGGACTTTTGCCTACATTAGGTATTCATCACCACAATCGCTACAACGCTTATTGTCTTGCAGATGATGTAATGGAGCCGTATCGCCCTTATGTTGACCAAATTGTGATAAAACTTTTGGCAAGCGGTATAGATTGCTCTAAAATTACAAAAGAGATTAAACAGGAATTGCTACAAATTCCAACAGTTGAGGTAATAATTGGCAAAAGGCGTAGTCCACTAATGATTGCCGCGACACAAACATCGTCGTCTCTCTATAAATGTTTTTCGGGTGAACTTAGGCGAGTGGTTTACCCAACTTTAGAGCCTTATAATACAGATGGATAGATTTAGCGAATATAGAATTATGTGGGTTTTAGTATTTTTCGATTTGCCAACTGAGACAAAAAAGGAGCGTAAAGCAGCAGCAAAGTTCCGCAAGCAGTTGATTGAAGATGGCTTTACTATGTTTCAGTTCTCTTTTTATATTCGTCATTGCCCAAGTCGCGAAAATGCCGAAGTTCATATAAAACGAGTTAAAGGCTTTCTGCCGGAGTTAGGCAAGGTTGGAATCCTCTGTATTACCGACAAACAGTTTGGAAATATGGAGATTTTCTATTGTCAAAAGGAGGATAAAAAGCCATCACCCTATCGACAATTAGAACTTTTTTAGAAATAAAAAACTGATATATATAAAGAGAAAATCCCGATTTTTTCTCGGGATTTTTTATTTCTAAAACAGTCTGTAGTTTATTGATTCTCAGCACGGTGTCCATATTGTGCTGTTTTAGATCCTAAAGATACAAATTTCTGAAAGCAATTCACAACTTAAAATTAGCCGTGTTTTTGGTTGTTTTTGCTGTTTTAGATCCTAAAGATACAAATTTCTGAAAGCAATTCACAACCTGTTAAGTCGAATACTGAAAGCGTTATCTGCTGTTTTAGATCCTAAAGATACAAATTTCTGAAAGCAATTCACAACGTGTTTTGTGCAATAGGGCTGTGGTGGTTTGCTGTTTTAGATCCTAAAGATACAAATTTCTGAAAGCAATTCACAACTGCAAATATAGCGAAATTGTTTTAAATTAGGCTGTTTTAGATCCTAAAGATACAAATTTCTGAAAGCAATTCACAACTGTTTTGATTTGCTTGTAATGCTACAAAAGGCTGTTTTAGATCCTAAAGATACAAATTTCTGAAAGCAATTCACAACATAAGGATTAGCCATTGCAACCTTATTAAGCTGTTTTAGATCCTAAAGATACAAATTTCTGAAAGCAATTCACAACAACAGCTTTTACGGAGGCGGACACGGTAAAGCTGTTTTAGATCCTAAAGATACAAATTTCTGAAAGCAATTCACAACGTGTTAATTGGACAATTGACGACACCGACAGCTGTTTTAGATCCTAAAGATACAAATTTCTGAAAGCAATTCACAACTGCAATGGGTATCGCCAACACGGCGCAAAGCTGTTTTAGATCCTAAAGATACAAATTTCTGAAAGCAATTCACAACAATGTAGCCGAGCCGTGTCGGTAATACAAGGCTGTTTTAGATCCTAAAGATACAAATTTCTGAAAGCAATTCACAACCAAAAGCGATAACGAAAAAAGTAATTAATGGCTGTTTTAGATCCTAAAGATACAAATTTCTGAAAGCAATTCACAACAAGCGATAAAAAACATAAACTTTAATCCTGGCTGTTTTAGATCCTAAAGATACAAATTTCTGAAAGCAATTCACAACTACGGTTGTAATAACACGAACGAATTAGAAGCTGTTTTAGATCCTAAAGATACAAATTTCTGAAAGCAATTCACAACATTTTACAAATTTTTGCAATCACTTCGATAGCTGTTTTAGATCCTAAAGATACAAATTTCTGAAAGCAATTCACAAC
>JAAYQU010000007.1 GCA_012519055.1 Bacteroidales bacterium
ATTTAGGCTGTTTTAGATCCTAAAGATACAAATTTCTGAAAGCAATTCACAACAAGATTGTACATACCTTTAGCGCCTGTTTTGCTGTTTTAGATCCTAAAGATACAAATTTCTGAAAGCAATTCACAACAACTGCGCCGCAATCTCTTTTATATGCTTTGCTGTTTTAGATCCTAAAGATACAAATTTCTGAAAGCAATTCACAACTCAACCAAAATATGAAAGTTATGAAAAGTTACAATTTCGGAGTAAAAGTAAAACAGGTTAAAATTGTGGTTGTGGATTTACTCTTTGCAATTGGCAATTACTACCTTTACATTGCTATTTACTAATCGAAAATCGTAAACTCATCGTTAATAATGCTTTGGGGGTTAATGTCAAAATCATTATCTCCCCAACAAGGAGAACCCTGACTATCAATGTAAACCTGACTGAAAAGGCTAACATCTAAATACTTTTTGATTAATGGGTGCGTAGTTGATTTTAAAAATTTTTCTAAATCAATTATCTTTTTAACCCCATTATCGAAAACGACCTCTAACTGATAGCCGTTTAAATGCTTAATCGAATCTATTCTCATTTTTTAACGGATTTTTGATTGTTTGTTTTGTAACCTTGATTTTTTCAAATAAAATACTGCTCCCAGCGATAAACAATTTCCATCTTGTAAATTTCGATAAATTATTTTAGCTGCTTTAATTTGGCTTCTGGAAATTTGCCCTTAACAGGAACGTAAGTTGTACGATATATTTTACCATCGTTGGCTGTTTCAGATTATAAAGATACAAATTTCCGAAATCAATTCACAACCCTTATTAATTATCAACTAACGAGTTGTATCATCAATTAGTGATACTTTCATGATTTTCTTGCAGGATTTTGAAAATCTATTGTTATATTTGCTCAACTCTTGATTTGTTGTTCAAGATTGGTGAGAACGGTTTGCCATTTGTCTAACAGGTCAAGAGTTTTTATTTTATCGCTCCGCAATAATAGTTCCGTTATCTTTTTGCTAGATTTTGAAAAATAAATGTTATATTTGCATATCTCTTGATTTGTTGAGCGACGTTGGCGCATATAGAGCGCCATTTTCTCAAAAGATCAAGAGATTTTTTATCTCTCTACTACAACAGCAATAACAATCTTAGTCACGGTTTAATCGAAAACCGCAAACTCTCTTCAACAGAAGTAAACTGAAAATCAAGCATTTGTCGAACCTTCTTGTTCGAATACTTCGACTTATTGAAAATAAACATCATATTCGAGAATGAGATAAAAGCCCCTTTACCTATTAGAAAGCCAAAGAGCAAAATAAAAGGGTAGGAGAGGTAGTTCATCCACGGGTAGATAGGAATAAATGGTTTTCGCTTTTCAAGAAGTTCTGCCATAATTTCAAATGCTTGCCTGAACGTTATATCTTCGGAATTTGCAATAAAACGTTCGCCGTTCAAATCTGTTTCGAGCATTAGCTTAATCATAATTTTTGCAACATCGCGTGCGTCAACGTATCCAATCATTCCGTTGGTGTAAAATGGAAGCCCTTTGCTAACTAAACTAATAATCTGTCCACCAATGCCATCAAGCTGGTCGGGACCGAGAATAATTGAGGGACATACTATATTTAGCCTTATACCATGTTCCATGGCGCGCATAACTTCAACTTCGCCACGATGTTTGCTAATTGCGTATGCACCTTGACCTTTGTCACCTTCCCAAGCGCATGTTTCATCAATGGCTTCTCCATTTTTAGCCTTTCCAAGTGCGGCAATTGAGCTGACGTAGCAAATCTCTTTTACACCGTTTGCTATGCAGGCGTCAACAAGGTTGGCTGTTCCCTGTTGGTTTGTGTGTATAATCTCTTTAGAGTTTTTTGGACTGAACGACACCATAGCGCCGGCGTGAAAAACTAACCGAATATTGCGCGTTGCGTTCAGCATCTGCTCTGCGTTTAGCAAATCGGCTTCAACCCACTCAATTCTGTTAAACTGCTCAACTGGGTTTTCTGCCGAGCGTTCAAAAACCTTGTGAATCAGCTTAAAAGAGGAGGTTGGACGTTTTGTGGCTCTAACGGAAAATCCTTTGCGTGTAAGCTGTTCAAGCACGTTGGCACCAAGCATACCCGTGCCGCCTGTAACCAAAATTGATGTTGATTGCTTGTCAGAGTTTTTATTGTGAGGCATATATTTGTGTTAATATTAAAATTCCATCTACACACAAAGTTATTTGGTTTGAGTATGTATCTGTTAAAAGCCTTTATAAAACAAGAAAGGACGTTTCCCGCCGAACAATGACCGTTTTAAGACAGTCCAGGCTCTTTACGTCCAAAACGAGTGGGGCAATCCTTTCTTAAACAAAAATATACAATATTTTTTAAAGTGCAAAACCGTTTCAACTTTGATAGGCTTTTATTATCGGTTTTCTTTTTGTATCTTTGAATTTGAATTCTAAGTTAGGGCTAATTGATAGGGTTTTATATCTCGGCTTAGGATAGTTAGCCGTTTCTAACAGTGCCGTTAATGCCTTTTATAGGCGTACCTTTGATAGATATAACAACCCCACTTAGGATTCTTTTTATTTTATGAAGTTTTACCTGTATCTCTCTTTAGCTTTTTCATTATCCTATCCTCAGGAACAAATTTAGATTTTTTGCCCTCTTCCATTGCTTTAAGCAATTCGGCTTCTTCTATTTCATTGTTTGACAATGTTTTATACGACAATCCAATTCGTTTTGCCAAATCTATAAGCAATTTTATATCAGCCTTATTTGTCGATGTTATTACAATTCCGTACATGGTTTTAATAGTTTAAAAAACAACTGTGTAAAACTAAAAAAAAGTTTTAGTATTTATTCAATCGGTATTACCATAGATTACTCAATCAAGTCCATGATACTTTATTTTTACTTAATCTACTGTATATTAGTTATTTATTTTATAATAAATGTAAAAATGCAGCAATTGTCAACCCAATGTAATTAAAAACAACCTTTGAAACACTTTTTTTAATCCATAAATTTGACAAAAAGGGTAGATTATAAGAACTTTATAAAAATAAATTAAACATTTAACTAATTAATCTTTTGCCTTATAGCAATCCTTTAGAGACTATAGGCAAGTAAATTATTTTATC
Source organism: Bacteroidales bacterium (assembly GCA_012519055.1). Taxonomy (NCBI): domain Bacteria; kingdom Pseudomonadati; phylum Bacteroidota; class Bacteroidia; order Bacteroidales; species Bacteroidales bacterium. The sequence goes on from JAAYQU010000007.1 coordinate 3,130, forward strand.
ATGAAACTTAAAAATAAAATTGCGATTATTACAGGCGGTGCTGACGGAATTGGAAAAGCGACCGCCATTCGTTTTGCGCAAGAAGGCGCAGTAGTTGTAATCTGGGACCTTAATGAAGAAAAAGGTAACGAAACCGTAAAACTTATTAAAGATGCTGGTGGCAAAGCGACTTTTGCAAAAGTGAATACTGCTGTTTACGCAGAAGTTGAAGCAGCTACAAAAAAGGTTGTTGACCAATTCGGGAAATTGGATATTATTATCAACAATGCTGGAATTACCCGCGACAGCACCATTAAGAAAATGACTCCTGAAACCTGGCAACAGGTTATTGATGTGAACCTTACAGGTGTTTTCAACTGTTGTAAATGTGCATCGGATGTAATGGTGGAAAAAGGTTGGGGAAGAATTATCAACGCTTCATCTGTGGTGGCTCTTTACGGAAACTTTGGACAGACAAACTATGTGGCAACCAAGTCAGGATTGATTGGTATGACCAAAACCTTGGCTCGTGAACTAGGTCGTAAAGGTGTAACTGTTAACGCTGTAGCACCTGGATTTATAGCAACCGAAATGGTTAAAAAAATGCCTGCCGAAGTATTGAAATCAATGGAAGACAAAGTGCCTTTGAAACGCCTTGGTCAACCCGAAGAGATTGCGGCAGCTTATCTGTTCCTTGCAAGCGACGACGCAGCTTACATCAACGGAACTGTTTTGAGTGTTGATGGTGGTATAACTGTTTAAAACTAAAGTCTATGGCAACATCAGCACAAGTTATTGGAGCATCCATACTCTTTGCGGTTTATGTGGTGTTCGTACTCTACTTCGTTATTAAAGGTGCGCGTGGTACGAAAAGCATCAAAGACTACGCGGTTGGGAGTTTTACGTTTTCGCCTGTTTACGTAGCGTTGTCATTGGCTGCAGCCATGACAAGTGCTGCTACTTTCGTGATAAATCCCGGATTGATAGCCACTTACGGTATAAGTGCCTATATCTCGTACGGATTAGTGTTTCCGTTTGCATCACTGGCATCGTTGGTTATTCTCACAAAAAGTTTCAGAAAATATGGTCAGTCAGTAAATGCGCTAACCTTGTCGAGCTGGGTAGGAAACAGATATAACAGTAAAGGATACGCACTGTTTATCGCTATACTTACAGTTCTGCTGTTGACATTTCTTGTGTTGATTTTGGTTGCTTTGGTAAAGGTAGTCGCACAAGCATTGAATGCCAATCAGATTGTAGTTCTTGCTGTCGTGGTTATCTTTACATTTGGTTATATGATGTTTGGCGGAGCTAACTCCATGGTTTATACCAATGTAATTCAGGCTTCGCTAATGATTTTGGTAGCACTTATTTTACTTGGTTCAGGAATACAATTTTTTAAAGACGGATTTTTCGGGTTCTTTGAAAAGTTAAAGATAATTGATCCACAATTAGTAAAGTTCCCGAATGAGCAAAGTCCGCTCTTCCGTGATTTCTTTGAAATAGTTATTGCACAATTAGTTGTAGGAGCAGCAGTAGTAGCCCAACCACACATCATTACCAAATCTTTGTTACTAAAAAAAGAAAGAGACGTAAATAAATTCCTAATAGTCTCGGTTATTGTTCAATTTTTATTCTTTTCGGTGGTATTTGTAGGATTGTTTGCACGTTTACTTTTCCCTGATTTAACATTAAATGGAGAGCCTATCAATGTGGATAGTGTTATACCCAATTATGTAATTACTGTTTTCTCAGGTGGATTTGGTTCGTTGTTGGTTGGACTTTTGGTAATTTTGGGACTAATTAGTGCAGGTTTTTCAACTATCGAGGGGCTGATTCAATCGTTAAGTACGACAATAACAACTGACCTTATCAAACCACTTTTTGGGAAGTCGATAAAAAACGAAAACAGCTATATTGCCATTAATCGAGTAGTAATAGCCGTAATGGCAGCGGTAGCGTTTCTAATGTCAAGAGAGCAGATTCTCAATCCCAATGTGAGCGTGGCTATTTTTGCTCAAAACGGAACATACTCCTACTTTTCGATATTAATAGTACCGTTAGTGTTTGGAATTTTCTTGAAAAACGTGAAGAAGAAGTCTGCACTTTCAGGCTCAATAACTGCTCTTGTAGTCTATTTTGTAGTCTATTACCTGCTTCCTTATCTATATAAGTCAGGTATTGCCAGCTTTGGTTTTGCTAATCGTTATTTTGGCGACCAAGTGCAAAATCCGGGTATTGCAGCCGCCATCGCTATAATAGCAGCATTTGTTGTGGGGCTTAGTGTCCATTTTCTCAGCAGAAATAAAGTGAAAGCTTAGTGAAGTATCAAATTTAAAATTTAAATATACTATGTCAAAATTCAAAGAAATATATAAAAGTAAATTAATTCCACTTGAAAAAATGCCCGATCTGCTCCAAAGTGATTCAGATGTGATTGTGGCGCAGTGCGCTTCTGAGCCACAGGGATGTATGTCGGTATTCCATTTGGCAAAAGAGCGTGTAAAAGATGTAAAAGTATTTTCTGTACTTACTTTGAAACCCTATGAATTCTACATGAAACCTGAAATGAAAGGACATTTTGAACTTTGTAGCTGGTTTCATGCGCCCGGTTCGCGTAAAGCGATAAAGGAGAAGACGGGAACTGTTACTTATGTCCCTAATATGCTTCACAATGCAGCGTCTGACAGGATGAAAGTGCGCCGTCCGCATATGTTTGTGGGTACTTGCACACCGCCCGACGAGAAAGGGTTTGTTTCACTTTCGTTGGGAATAACGTATGAAAAAGACATCTTAGAAGTAGCGGAAGTCGTTGTGTTAGAGGTAAATGACAAACTGCCTAGAACATTTGGAGATACCCAAGTGCATGTTTCGGAAGTAGATTATTTTGTAGAATATTCTCAAAATCCGCCTGCAATACCCGAACCTCAACCTGATGAAGCAGCAATGAAAATTGGAAAACATATCGCCGATTTGATTGAAGACGGCTCGACTATTCAACTTGGAATTGGAGAAATCCCAAATGCTGCTGCACTGATGCTGAGAAGCAAGAAAGATCTGGGTGTTCATACCGAAATGATGGTGGATAGCATGATGGAGCTGTACGATATGGGTGTTATTACCAATAAGAAGAAGAGCTTACATAAGGGAAAGTTTATCTGTACGTTTGCCATGGGAAGTGAAAAACTTTATGAGTGGTTGGATAATAATCCGGCAGTAGAGTTTCTACGTGGCTCGTATGTAAATGACCCCTCTGTAGTTCGTCAAAACTCGAAAATGGTTTCCATTAACACTTGCATGATGATTGATTTTACCGGTCAGGTTGCGAGCGAAGGTATTGGTACACAGCAATATTCGGGAACCGGAGGACAGAGTGATACCGCTGTTGGAGCTATCGAAGGTTTAGATGGAAAAGGAAAATCCATAATCGCCTGCCGTTCAACTGCTAAAGGCGGAACAATCTCTACAATTGTTCCTGTATTGCCCCCGGGAACGGGAGTTACGCTTCATCGCAGCAATACAGATTACGTTGTAACTGAATACGGAAGTGTAAGACTAACAGGTCGCACCGTTCGCGAACGTACCGAACTGCTGATTTCCATTGCTCATCCCGATTTTAGAGAAGAGCTTAGAAAGCAAGCCGAAGAGATTGGATATTTATAATACTGATGTAAAGTAAATAATTTAAAATTCGTAATTCGTAAATCAAATATTATGTTACCAATAAAAATAGTTGCTACCGGGCTGTATGCACCGGGCGAGCCAATAGGAAATGAAGAATTGAAAAAGTTGGCAAGAATTGAGTTTAATCACGAAAAAACTGAAGAAAAAATCGGAATCAAGCAACGCCATATTGCCCATTTCAGAAACCTGAATGAAACTACGGCTGATTTTGTAACCAAATCAGCGGAAGATGCCTTGAAAAACGGGAGTATATCAGCAAATGATATAGGTCTGTTTATCGTGGCAACCGACACGCCTGAATATATTACTCCGGCAACAGCCATTATCCAGCAAGGCAGGATACAGAAAGGAGAAAAATGGAGTATGTCTTTTGATGTTTCAGCATCGTGTGCGAGTTTCACAATGGCTTTTGATGCTGCTTCGCGGATTCTTGCAAACAATCCTAAAATTAAATATGCAATGGTAACCGGAGTCTATAATATGCCTGCATTTATCCGTCCGGGAGATACGTTTTCTTATCCGATTTTTGCCGATGGAGCAGCCTCTTTTATTCTTACAAAAGATGATACGGGAAAATCAGGCTATATCGGTAACCAGATGTTAACCGATGGAACTCAGTTTGATTTTATAGGTATCTATGCTGGCGGTTCTAAAATGCCGGTAACCAAAGAGGTTTTGGAAGAGGAGAAAAACGGTCTTCTAAGTCTAAAACCAATGCCGGGCGACAGAAACGTGCGACTTTGGCCCATGGTAGTTGATAAACTTCTTGCCGAATACAAAGTTAAAACCGATGAGATTGACCACTATATTTTTACACAAATTAATCGCTCGGTGATTATACAAGTAATGGAAGCCATCAATCAACCCGTAGATAAAGCTATGATGATAATGGACAGATACGGCTACACTGGCTCTGGCTGTGTGCCAATGGCAATGCACGAAGGCATTAAATCAGGTAAAATCAAACGTGGAGATACAGTACTATTTATGGCATCAGGTGCAGGCCTGTCTGTAGGAAGTAACTTGTTGGTTTATTAGAAGTTATACTCAACGACAAATTACAAGTTGTAATACGTAACTTGTAACTTATAACTCGTAATTTGTAATTCGTAACTCGTAAATAAAAAGATATGGTAAATGTAGGAATAGTAGGAACCGGAATTTACATGCCGGAAACAAAGATGACTGCTAAACAGATTTCAGAAGCCACAAAAGGCGTATGGAGTGAAGAGGCAGTGATAGAAAAATTAGGAATTGTTGAAAAAACAGTTGCCGGTCCAGATGATGGCACGCAGGAAATGGGTGTACGTGCTGCATTGGATTGTCTAAAAAACACAGGTGTAGATCCTATGGAGATAGATCTGATTCTCTGTATTGGTGAGGAATGGAAAGAGTATCCGTTAACCACATCGGGAATTTATATTCAGGAGAAAATAGGGGCTAATAATGCTTGGGCAATCGACATTCAGCAACGTTGCGGAACAACGGTAGCAGCCATGAAAATAGCCAAAGATATGATGATAGCCGACGAAGAGCTGAAAACAATTATGATTGTTGGCGGTTATAGAAACGGCGATTTCATCGACTTTGAGGATAGTGCTGTTTCGTTTATGTTTAATCTGGGTGCCGGTGCCGGAGCGATGATTTTGAAACGCAACTACGGCAAAAATTTAGTTTTAGGCACGCACATCATCACAGATGGAACAATGGCGCGCGATGCAGGTGTGTTTTATGGAGGAACAGAAAACCCGATAACGGCAGAAAATGCTCATTTGGCTTATAAGTCACTGAAAGTCTTCAATGTAGAACATATGAAAGATCGACTTAACGAAGTTTCAATGGATAATTGGTTTCATTGCATTGATAAAGCATTCGAGAAATCGGGGATTCAGAAAAGCGAACTTGGCTTCCTTTGTTGTCTCCATTTTAAACGCAGTATGTTTGGCTATATGCTGACTGAACTTGGACTGACATGGGAGCAGAGCATCTATCTTGAAAATTACGGGCACATTGGTCAAATAGACCAAATTTTGTTACTCCATTTAGCACAGGAGAGAAATTTGCTGAAACCCGGAACGGTGATTTCTATGATAGCAGCAGGAATTGGGTATGCTTGGGGAGCTAATGTTATTCGATGGGGATAAGGAACGGTCAGACATACAACTGTTATTTTTAATTAATTGTGTATCAATGTTATATGTAAAAATAACGAGAAAATCATATAAAAGTCAACCCTATTATTTTTAATGTGCTCTTTTTTTTCAATTACTAATTATTTAAATTTGTGTTTATAATGAGAATATTAACTATTTAATTTTAGAGATTATGAGAAAACTATTTTTTGTTTTAATCGCAGTAGCAACATTATCTTTTGTTGCATGTGAAAAAGAGAAAAGTGAAGTAGATGGCACTAACAATCAGACATCAGTCGGAATTGTTGGAAACTGGCTGTCAGCAGGTGATAACGTAGCTCCATTGTTGGTAACATATTTCCAGGTGGATAGTATCACAGCAGAATTCAAAAGTAATAACACCTATGATGTAACATCTTATTCTGGTGGTGTACCAACAGCTTATGTGGGTAATTACGTTCAGGAAAAGTCTGGAACAGGAAATATTTGGAAAATCACATTGAACCAATCTACTCCTACAGCTGTAACCAGCGAAGGTATTTTTGAAATTACCAAAGAAGGTACAAATTACACCATGAAGTATGAAGTTGTACAAACTGAACCTAACATTGGCTCAACTCCTCCTACACCAGAAGGAGGTTTCGGAAGTACTAACGGTGGTGCAATAGGAGATATTAACATTCAAAAATTTGTAAAAAGGTAACATTGCGTTATTTATTTAAAAAGGTCAGGAGAAAAAAGGTTATCCCTGACCTTTTTAATTTAATGAATTAGTTATCATTATTTCTTGTTTTTTTTAATGACAAAATTTAACAAAATGAAGAAAATATCATTGCTTCTTTTTTCAGCCTTTATCTCTTTTTCTGTTTTGGCGCAATTGCCAAGCAATCAGTATTTCACAAAAGAGATACCTGAAAAAGCAAATAAAGAGTTCCAGTTTATTGGCTTCTATATTAATCAAGCGGTTACATCTAATATTTATCCCGAGAATGACTTTCTGAAAGGTCAGACGGTGGGACGTTTATTTGGTGGAAATACTACTACTACGTCAAACGAGCGAACGAGTGCTTATGTCGAGCAACGCCTTATTCCGTTTTTTATTTATAAACCAAATCTTTTCAACGGGAAAGCAATATTGAGAGCGGCATTTGAACTCGACTGGACGTGGGGCGACGTGGCTTACGGAGTGGGTGGTAACTTCGGTGGAGGTTTTTCGGCTGACCAAGTCAACCTGCAAACACAAAACATAGAATTGGAGCTTAATCCCGCTAAAGGTTATTATATAAACTTAGGGTTACTAAGAATTTTTGACACTCCTTACAATCCTTACACTACAACAGTCGATAAAATGTCCATAACAGGCTATCGGTTAGCCTATTTTGGAACAGATGGTGTTGGAATTTCAGCTCGCAAAGACTGGGATTTTTCACGCATAAAGGCAGGTTATTATAAATTGTATGAAAATTACATTCAATTAGATGACGATGTAACATTGATGGAGTTGAACGGCGAAAAAGATGTGAGCCGCGCATGGAAAGTGGGAGGTTCAGCTTACTATTTGCGTGACCGTGGAAACGGTGCAGGTGGTGTTTCTATTCTTGGACAAGGGTTCAATAGCCTTCTGGCGAACCACAACGGAACGTTCCGTTTCAACTATGGAGCATCGCCCTATCGTGCTGATGTGGTATGGTTAGGAACGTTTTTTAATAGAAATGCCGACACATGGCTTGACCCGTGGACTGTAAGCGGTTTCGTAAATGTGAACTTAGGTAAAGCAGATACATTGCAATTGTCAACAGATGAATATGCTAAAGCGACAAGTATATTTGGTTATGCAGCTAACGGACGTGTTTCGTATCGTTACGGACAAACTTCAAATGACAATATTACATTGGATGTGCTTTATACTTCTGGCGATGCTAACGCACTAAAAGATGGAAAATACAGTGGTGTTATTACAGGAAATCAATGGGGAGCACCGGGTGCAATTTTTATTAGCTCGGGTTCTTATATACTGATGCCTCACGGCAATGTGGTAAACCGCTTCACTCCAGCCGTAATGGATATTTCTAATATGGGGTATGGGATGACATATGCTAATTTAAGCGTATCAAGAGGCTTTATTCCCTACAAATTAAATGCAAAATTAGGCGCTTCTGTTGGACAGAGTAATGTTATACCTGAAGGAGGAGGATCATTAATTGGTGCAGAAGTAAATGGAAATATTCAATACAATTTTGGACCATACATGAGTTTAGAACTACATGGCGCATATCTTATGCTGGGAGATTTCTACGACAGCAAGCAGGCTGCTTACGGAAGTGCGATAAACGGCGGAGTTGATACTCGTCCGGTAAATCCATGGACTGCGTTTTTGGTATTCAAATGGTTGATGTTCTAAAATAGGAAAAGGAGAAACAAGATATGAAAATTAAATTATTAAGCTTAATAGTTATGGCTATTGGTTTTGGAGCGTGCTCACCTTACTCTTCACTCAAGGATATTAGCTCTTTTGAAGAGTTAGACTATAAATATCAGGTAAAAAAAGTTTATTTGCCAAAAAATGAATTTACTATCGCATATACTGACGAGGGGAAAGGCAATAATACTATCATTCTTATCCACGGTTTGGGTAGCTATCTTCGTGCTTGGGAGAAAAATATTGACGAATTAAGCAAAACTAACCGTGTAATAGCTATAGACCTTCCAGGCTACGGAAAATCAAGCAAAGAACCTCACAGTGGCATGATGACTTTTTATGCGGGAATTGTGAATGAACTTGTTAAAGAATTGAAATTAGACAAAGTGGTTATCGGCGGTCACTCTATGGGTGGACAAATCGCTATGACAACTTATCTGCAGTATCCTCAAATTGTAAAAGGGCTTGTATTAGCGGCACCTGCTGGCTTTGAGGGTTTTACGAAAGGACAAAAACAGTGGTTCCGCGATGTGATGACTGTAGATGGTGTAAAAGGCACTACCGCAGAAGCCATTCAAAACAACTTAGCAAGCAACTTTTACCGTACTCCAAAAGATGCCGAATTTATGATTACTGAACGAATGCAAATGCGCTCAGCAGAAGATTTTGTACCCTATTGTTACGCAGTAGTGCAGTCTGTTCACGGAATGGTGGGTGAACCTGTGATTGACTATTTACAAGATATTAAAGTCCCGACACTGATATTTTTCGGAGAAAAAGATAATCTTATCCCGAATCGTTATTTGAATCCGGGACCTACGGTGGATATTGCCAACTATGGGGCATCCAAAATTCCAAATAGCAAACTGGTAATGATTCCAAAAACGGGACACTTCTTGATGTTTGAAAAACCTGAAGTGTTCAACAGAGAGACAATTGATTTTTTGAAAGGATTGAAATAGAGTGATGGTTAATAATTAATATCGAAAAAAGCGTGTCATTTTTTTTGACACGCTTTTTTTGTACCTTTAAAGCTCCAAAACAACTTAAAATGCGTCCCAAACTTTCAATATTTACTGATTTTGCCAATACTTTATTCCCGCATGAATTAGAGTATCTGATGGCTGTACAGAATTTCTCTAAACCATTGAATCTAAAAATATTGAAACAAATATACTCCAACAACACATCAAGTAGAAAACAATGGAAACCGTTCGATGAGAGTATTGATAAACGCACATATTCCTACCTGAAAAACTGGATAACAGAAACCTTACTTAAAATTGATGTTGATTATTTTTTCGACTGGCTGATTAAGACTGAGAAAAAAATCTTGACTGATGTGATTGTTCCTTCGGATGAAGCGGTGATTTTGAGCAATATAAATAAAATGCACCCCACGAACTATAATTACATTCGATTCTACGAACTTTTACAGTATTACCGTGATTACTTAATGGTACGGAGTCGTACAAAACACAATAAGGTGGTAACTGGTTTTCTAGAAGTTCATCATGAACAATATTACAAGCTAAAAAATCTGAATATTAAGCTCGATAATGTTACGGCAAGAATTGTGAAAAAAATAGAGTTCAATCCGGAAGAGAAAGAGAATATCGAAAATTTTCTTTCGAAAATATTTTTTGATGAAACGTTGGATGGATACACGAGATACCGAGCAGTGGTTAGGCTCACCATACATTACTATAATAATAGGGAGTTTGACAAGCAAGCTGTTGTGTATCAGCATCTTGATAATTTTTTTAAAACGCCTGTATTTTACTCGAAACGTATTCTGTCAAACTATTACGCTAATCGTACGATGATGCATTCCAAACTACATGAATTGGAAGAAGCGGAAAAATACGGTTATCTTTCCATACAAAACAAGAACAGCGATTACCTTTTTTATCTCATAAATTTGTGTGGGGTACTTTTGAAACAGGGGAAAAATAGTGAAGCTTTGGAGTTAATGCGTAAATCTATTCCTGAGTTGAAAAAAACAAATAATAATTATTATAAAATTGGTTTTGCTTCGTTTTACATACGTACCTTCATTGCCAATAAACAAATTGAAGAAGCGGTATATTATGCTTCTCAATACTTTACAACTTACCGAAAAGAGATTTTTGAGCATCGCTGGCATCTCTACTGTACCACTTATCTTTTCGCATTGATTAATGCCGAAAAATACGGTAAAGTAGTGTCAATCTGCAAGCGTTATAATCTTCTGCAAAAAGAAAAACAGCGTATTGATCGACCTGATTATCTGCCTATTATAGAAAATTATTACTATCTTTCTGAGTATATGGAAGGGAAAATAGATCAGGATAAGTTAATATCATCAATTGTTAAATCTGTAAAACCACTGATGGATAATAGCTATCGTTCACGACGGATGCTGAACATGATTGATAAGTTAGGAGAATTTATATACGATGAAATGCGTAAGGTAAAGACTAAATTATTGGAATAATCAAAGAACACTCTAATTCCCATTAGAGTATGGGAATTTTATTGAGTTTTGAATTTGGGTTAATTTTTTGTGTTGGAATATGCTGTTATACCGATTGGACACACTATAGTCCAAATATCGCCATCACTCTTTTGGACTATGTGTCTGTAACATCGGTATTTACAATTGGTATTAAATAATACCTTGTAAGATTTTTCGTTATAAATTGAATTGATTGTCGTTACATCAGTGGACTGAATAGTCTTGCAAAGGATTCTTTCATTTTCTGTCTCCTCGTACGGTTGTTCCATTCCTCAAGAGTGACTTCTTTGCAATAGTGTAAATCATCAATAAATAGCTGTTTTAGACGAAGTGCAGTCTCTTCTTCATAAATAAATGCATTGGCCTCAAAATACATATCAAAGCTCCGCTCATCAATATTAGCTGAGCCCACAATCGAAAGAAAATCATCGATTACTATTGCTTTACTGTGTAGCATGCCTGCCTGGTATTTGAATACGCGGACTCCCGCTTCCAATACGCCTCCCAGAAAGCTCGAAGCACTCAAGTCTGTGAAGCGTACATCTGATTTTTCCGGAATCATCAGCCATATTTCAGTGCCACTCAATGCAGCCATCTGGATACATCCTTTGACCAACTCATTGGGCATAAAATAGGGTGTATGGATATAAACATATTTTTTTGCTGCCATAATGGAACTGCAGATACCCTGCATAATGCTTTTCCAGTCTGTGTCGGGACCGGATGCAACCATCTGCATAATGTTTTCATCAAACCTTGGTGGCTCAGGGAAGTATCTTTCATCACTAATAAGCTCTTTTTTAACGAAATACCAGTCGACCAAAAATAACTTTTGAATCCCGTGTACCCCGGGACCCTCTATTCTGACCATTGTATCGCGCCACTTACCTAACTTGTCACCGTAAATATACCTGTCGCCGATGTTAACTCCTCCTGTAAATCCTATTTTCCCGTCAATAACAATCAGCTTTCGGTGGTTTCTGTAATTGACTTTACTTCGTCCTAATCTCAGTCTTAAAGGCAAAAAAGGTTTTACATCCACGCCTGCTTCCCGTAATGTGCGCAAATAGTTTCTGGAAAGTTTTAGGCTACCAAAGGAATCGTATATCATTCTGACACATACACCCTCTTTGGATTTTTCTATTAACAATTCTCGCAGTTTATTTGATATGGTATCATCTTCGAAAATGAAAAACTCCATATGAACATGATCTTTGGCGTTGCGAATGGCTTCAAACATGGAGTCAAAAATGTTCTCTCCCTCAGCGTACACATCAATTTTATTGTGCGTATAGGCATCTGCTTCGCTGTTGTTTTTCAGCATTTTGATGAGCTTCAAGAATTTGATTTCTATCCCGCTGTTAACTATTTCGTTAATGTCTATCGCTGCGCAAGGACGCTGACTAATTCGTTGGATACTTTTTTGAGAAATCATTTTCCGTTTGCGGTAATCCTGCCCTATTAGTAAATAGAGAATAAGTCCTAAAAAAGGAATAAAAATAAGTATAGTCAACCACGCAATTGATTTTAAGGGATTGCGATTTTCTAATAAAATCACTGAAATCGTGGACAATATTAAGTATATGTAAAATATAATTAATAAGGTTTCTAGAATATTGTTCATGGGGCTTATTTTATATTAAATTTTTTTCAGAGGAAGATTCAACTAGCAAATGCAATTTTTTATTTACAAATTTATAGAAAACTTTGAATAGTTTTTGATAATTTAGATTTTTTACTGGCTATTTCTGCATTGCAACCTACTCTTTTTCGTAAGAAGGAAATTACGTATCTTTGTTATTTGGATAGGACATATATTCAATTTTATGGAAGTGGGAATATACCACGTTTACCCATCCAGCATAAGGAGAAATAGGAAAGTTTTCTTCACAGCAAATAGCGTTTACTAATAGAATTTACATAACATATAATTTAAAACAAATATCAATGAAAAAAACAATTTATTTTCTAATAGCTTTGTTTACAATGGCTTTTATAGTTAGTTGTAATACAAAAAGTAACGAAACAATGGATAAAAAAGATTTTATTCAAGCAAGTACGGTGGAGCGAGTGACTCAAACTCTTTTGAAATCGCATGGCGATGCCTGTAAATTTAGAGTTGAAAAAGGTATTTCCCAAGTTGCTGACCTTTGGATAGAGTCTGACGGCTCGGAAGCTGACTTTGAGGAGTTTTGCAGGACCTATTTTGTGGCAGATCCCGCCGAGTTAGACAAGTTGTACAACAGATTAGAGCGTAACTTTGAGATTATCAGCGGTAAACTGCATCAGGTAGATGTGCTGTTAAAAGAGCCAGTGCAGATGACCGGAATAGAGAGTTCGCCCGTAGATGTGCTGTTTGCAGGATACGACATATCTGCGCACGTCAGTGAAGATTTTTATAATAATAAAATCGCATTGATTACAGCATTAAACTTTCCGTTCTATTCACTTGAAGAGAAGACTACACTTGGAGAAAATTGGACACGTAAGCAGTGGGCATTTGCGCGTATGGGAGACCAATATATTTCACGCATTCCTGCATCAATTATTCAAGAAGCATCTCAAACGCTTTCAGATGCAGACAATTACATCTCAGCTTACAATATTTTTATGGGAAATCTGCTAAACGAAGAAGGTAAAATGTTGTTTCCTGCTGATATGAAGCTTATTACCCACTGGGGATTACGCGATGAGTTGAAATCCAACTATGCCGATGCTGAAAACGGATTGGAAAAACAGGAGATGATCTACACTGTAATGAAGCGTATCATAGACCAATCTATTCCAAGTCAGGTGATTAACAGCGGAGAGTTTATGTGGAATCCGATTTCCAATAAAATTTATCAAAATGGTGAAGAGGTACAGGCAACTCCCGAAGCTGATGTACGATATGAAACACTGCTGAAAAACTTCAAGGTAACAAAGGCTTATGATACCTATTCGTCACATTATCCGAATGCTATATCACGTAATTTCGACCGAACGACTGAAATTCCGGTAGATGACGTGAAAAAACTCTTTACAACGTTGCTCTCTTCTCCGCAGGTAAAAGAGGTGGCAACTATTATCAAAAGCAGATTAGGACGCGATTTGCGACCATACGATATTTGGTACAATGGCTTTAAAGCTCGCGGTACAATGTCGGAAGAGGAGTTAAATAAAATTACTTCGAAGAAATATCCCACGCCGATGGCACTCGAAAAAGACCTGCCAAATATTTTAGTAAAATTGGGCTGGAAACCCGAAAAAGCCAAAGAGATAGCCAATTTGGTACAAGTCGATCCTTCTGTTGGTGCAGGACACGCTTGGGGTGCGGTAATGCGTGGAGATAAAGCTCGCTTGCGTACCCGAATTGGCGAAAATGGTATGGATTATAAAGGTTATAATATTGCTGTACACGAGTTTGGACATAACGTAGAACAGACTATCACGCTCTACGATGTGGATTACTGGATGTTAAATGGAGTGCCCAATACGGCATTTACCGAAGCGGTGGCGTTTGTGTTCCAAAAACGTGATATGGAGTTACTCGGTTTTGAGGATGTTAATTCTGATGCAGACGCTTATTTGGCATTGGATAATTTCTGGTCATGCTACGAGATAATGGGCGTTGCTCTTGTCGATATTGCTGCTTGGGAGTGGATGTATGCCAATCCTAACGTTACTCCTGCACAGTTGAAAGAAGCCGTTATCAATGAGGCTAAAAAGGTGTGGAACGAGTATTATGCCGGTATCCTCGGCGATAAAGATGAGCCTATTTTGGGGATCTATTCACATATGATTGATTATCCGCTCTATTTATCGAACTATCCGATTGGGCATCTGATTTCGTTTCAAGTAGAGCAAGCCATGAAAGGCAAAAATATGGCTGACGAAATACAAAGGATGTACACACAAGGACGTATTGTTCCACAACTTTGGATGAAAAATGCTGTGGGTACGGAAATTTCTACTGAGCCGTTGCTGAAGGCTGTGGATGAGGCGATAGCAAAATTAGGAAGTTCGAAATGATAGGCATGAAGATTTGATATTGTGAACACTCCCGATAACTCGGGAGTTCGTTCACTTATTCAAAATTGCAACTTTACAATAGTTCCTTTTCTATAAAATGTTGCAATCGGTACAATAACATACAAACGCAGTTTAACTTTTTAATCCAAACACAACAAATGCAGTCAAGGAACACAAATAAGAAACAACGCTCTTTAGGGCTTAAGGTCTTGATTTTAACATCATTACTGGTAATTTTTATTATTATTGCTTTTCTGGGATTTTTCTTTTGGGCAAAATCCAGCACAATTGAGCAATCGGAGTATAATACTCTATATCAGGCATCTGGAATGCACGGCGAGACACAAACAGATAGCGTTTTGGTCGTAGCCACGTACAATATTGGTTACCTGTCGGGTATGACCAACAATCTTCCCGTGCGCCCCACACGTGACTTCTATTTAAACAATGAAAAGCGAGTTATACAAGCACTAAGCGAATTAGACGCTGATATTATTGGTTTTCAGGAAATTGACTTTGATAGTCGCCGTTCGTATTACACCAATCAAGCTACAATGATATGCGACTCGTTGTTTGCCTATGGTGCTTTTGCCGTCAACTGGGATAAGCGTTATGTGCCTTTCCCTTTTTTGCCTTTCAAAGTGCATTTTGGCAAAATGCTTTCGGGGCAAGCTGTTATGAGCAAATATTCTATTGCTAACCAACAAGTACACCAATTGGAAAGAGTTCAGAGCAAGCCCTATTTTTACAGAGCTATCTACTTAGATCGCCTGGCGCAGGTGGTTACAATAAATCACCCTGTAAAGCCAATAGTTGTTATTAATCTGCACGCAGAGGCATTTGATGCGCAAACTCGCAGCCGACAGTTAGATGTTGTATATAAGCTGTTTTGGGAGTTAGAAAAGGATTTTGCTGTAATTCTCTTGGGCGATTTCAATTCCGACCCCAAAGTTGCTGATGCTGAAATAAATATCTTTCTAAACGATAATAGATTGGTTGCCTGTGCATTCGACACAAATAACGTAATGTCTGCACACAACACATTCCCGTTCGACAATCCCAACGAACGCTTAGATTACATCTTTTTCAACTCACAACGTTTCGAGCTAATAGACTCGCGAATTACCACGGAGTTTGGTGATATATCAGACCATTTGCCTTGTGTTGCTACGTTGAAATTTAAATAGGGGTATTATGGTAGCAAAATATTAACGTGTTATAGGGGATATTTCGTTGTCAATAAACAAATAATAATTGAATAGTTTTCAAATTACCCCATCTGCCTATTACCAAAATATCGTTTAGTAATAAAATAGACAGGATAATACGAGACAAAATATCCAATTGCAATTACTGTGGCAAAAATCATCAGAAAATCTATTCCCATCATTTTTACGGGGTAGGCATCAATAAGTAGTTCTCCCGAAACATTTATTTTTATCAGTTCAAACTGCTGTTGAACCCAACAAATTGTGTATCCGATAGCCATTCCTGCGAGTGCTCCAAACAGTGTAATTAAAAAACCTTCGTACAAAAACACTCGTTTTATTGATTTTAATTCGGCTCCAAGTACCCGAAATGTTTGTGAGTCCTCTTTTTTATCGATAATCAACATCATCAACGAGCCGATTATTGTAAACGAAGCAATTAACAGTATAAATGAAAGAATTGCAAATATTATCCATTTTTCGGCTTGCGTGACTTTGTACAGAAACTCGTGTTGCTCTATCCGTGTTTTTACGGTGTAATCGTTGCCAATAGCAGATTTTATCTCTTTTTGCACATCAGCAATATTGTAGTTATCCTCAACTTTTACCTCAAACGAAGTAACTAAGCTATCAGCCTGAAATAGTTCAGACACATAGGAATATGGCATTATAACATATTTGGAGTCAATATCGCTTTGTATGGCAAATATTCCAGTTGCGAACATATAGTTCGACACAAAGGCATCAGCTACATTTATCTCACGTGATGATGTTTTCTTAGGTGCATAAAAATTCATAGCCTGAATAAAATGTAAGCCCAACCCAATATTATAAGAGAGTTCACGACCAACTACGCAAAAATTAGTAGTGTCGTAAGCAGTGAATATTGATCCATCAATAAGCATTGAGTCAACGCCACTAACGTCCCACCAATCTTTCTCAACTCCCTTTAAACGAGCAGGATGAGTGCGTTCGTCGTATCTAATCAGGGCGTTATCTTCATATATGCGACTAACTTTTTTAACCCCTTCAATACTTGTTAACATCCTATAAGTCTGGTCATAAGCAGGCATTGTTTTGCCTACAGCTCGTTCAATTTTCAAATCGGGGTCAAAGCTCCCGAAAAGAGTTTTAACAAAGTCGTCGAAACCATTAAAAACCGACAGCACAATAACTAAAGCCATTGTTCCAATTGCCACCCCTACAACCGAAATAGTGGTTATAATGTTTACTATATTCTTTCGTTTTCGTGAGAAAAAATAGCGTTTGGCAATAAAAAACTCAAACTTCATGGCTTATTTCTTTAGCAAATCGTCAATTCTTTCGATATAGTCTAAGCTGTCGTCAATAAAAAAAGTTAATTCGGGCACTATTCGCATCTGTTTACCTATTCGTTTCCCAAGTTCATAGCGGATTTTTGAGCTACTTTTAGTAACTTTTTCTAATACAGCCTCTTTGTCTTTGACAGGAAACACACTTAAATAAACCCTTGCTTTACTTAAATCGGGCGTAATGCGAACGGTTGTAACAGTAAACATCACTCCCGGATAAATCTCAGGTCCCATTCGTGAAAAAATCTCGCCTAAATCGCGGGATAATAAACTTCTGATTCTCAATATTCTTTGCGATTCCTGATTGTCTCTTCTCATGTAGTTGTGATTTTTTGTAGCTTTAAATAATCAGCAAATTACTCAATATTTTAATAATACCGTCTGCAAAAATAGAGATAACTTTTTACAATTTTTCTATTACTTAAAAAGAGATTATCTTTATCACTCTAATTTAACCCATTGCTATATGCGAAAGATTGTCATTGCCATATTATCGGTTCTTCTGTTTATATCTGCTGGTTTAGGTATTTACTATTACCATTTTCACAAAACTAAACAGTCATCAGTTTCAATACCAGTTGTTTATACAACTTTACAATGTTCGGCGAGGTCTGATTTTGGTATCCTAACCAACTTATATCAGCCCTTAAATACCTTCTTAGGTGCGATATCAAACAATAAATTTTTAGACAGTTTGTACAATACAACCGATTTTGTTATCGAAATACATTCTAATACCGATAACAATAAACTCTATCCCGTTTTATGGTTTTTAAGGGAAGGTCTGGCTGAGCAATTTAGCAAGGAGTTTTCGCAAAATCTGACAGATAATCAAACGGTATTTGAAATTGTTGACAATGCAAACAATAAATTGTTCTATTATAACACCATGAAATACACGGCAATATCAACTACCGCCGATGTGTTGGAGAAAATACCGGTTACCTATTTGCCTAAACAGCAAGATAACACTTTTACTCAAGACAAAAACTCGTACACTATTAATATATCAGGCGATATTTTCCCAAGATTGGATAATATCAAAGATATTTTACCTCCTTTTACCTCGTTTTATATCCCTATCGACACTTTGACGGGGATAGTTAATGCGTATGATAATAAACTCCTTATGCGTTTCTACTCCATTAATAGTAGCGAACGCATTAATATATGGAAAAACATTTCCCCATCGAACACCCATTTTACAAGATACATACCCAAAGGAGTCGTATATTTCGAGGCGTACAGTTTCAACAGTTTTCCCGATTTGTTTAATCGAATGCAACAATTGCCACCCAAGAAGTCTGATTTAGAGCAATATACAGCACAATATCAGATTTCACCCGCCGACACCATGTCTAATTTTATTGACAGTTGGATATGGACAGGTGCAATCGACTATTTAGAAACAGGTGAATATGAGCCAATTGCAGGCATCTGCGTTTCCGATACCATAAAAAGCAATTTGCTGTTAAATGAGAATACCACCAAATTGGCAGGCGAGAAACTCTCTGTACGCAACTCAAAAAAAACTATTAATATCCGACAATTAACTACCGACAACTATTTCAGGCACATTTTTCCGTCCACTACGGTCGATTCTGATACGGTTTACGTGCTTTCGTACTCCAATCATATTTGGTTAGCGTTGTCCGTAAAAGCCCTTAGACACGCTTGGGGAGCCTATGTCAGCAAATATACCGTTGATATTGATAATAGTTTAATCAACAGTTCATACCATTATTATAGGAATATTAAAAAGTCCAGGGCGTCAATATCGGCAACTGATAACAGTCCGCAAGCACTGTTTCTCAGGAATATTTTTCAAGACAATAAGCAACTAGATCATCTGTTATTTCAGTCTGATTTCTCAATTTCTCCTAGTTCTGGTACATTTATTATATGGTAGATATATAATTATTGCTATTTTTTTCAGGTTGTATTCTTTTGCAAATCAATTAATTGATAAATTTTCTCCCATAAAATTTTCAAAAATTTGTTTCAAAGATTTGTTTAGTAATTAATAAAGTTCTACTTTTGTACCCGCTTTTGAAAGGAGCAATCTTTAAATCGAGGCGAGGAAATTTGATACGAAGAGAGATTTATTAATAATTCAAGATTATTTTCGAAGTATTTTTTAAATAATTTGGATTGTATTGTTAAAAGTTGTTATCTTTGTGTCCGCTTTCTTTAAAAAACAGATATTTATTGTAAGGCAAAATATACGCACTAAGTTTTTCATATAACTTTAGATTTAGTGTGAAGTTCTATGACATCGTTGGAGAAATGTTATTTAGCACCAAAGATTCTTTTGAGAACAATATTATTGTGACTCGATTAAAGGATTGAGTTACAGGAACGAACAATTACAATGGAGAGTTTGATCCTGGCTCAGGATGAACGCTAGCGGTAGGCTTAACACATGCAAGTCGCGGGGCAGCACGGGTAGCAATACTTGGTGGCGACCGGCGGATGGGTGAGTAACGCGTATGCAACCTACCTTATACTGGGGAATAGCTCTCGGAAACGAGGATTAATGTCCCATAGTATTATTTACAGGCATCTGTTTATAATTAAAGCTACGGCGGTATAAGATGGGCATGCGTGCCATTAGGTAGTTGGTAAGGTAACGGCTTACCAAGCCTACGATGGTTAGGGGTTCTGCAAGGAAGGTCCCCCACACTGGAACTGAGACACGGTCCAGACTCCTACGGGAGGCAGCAGTGAGGAATATTGGTCAATGGGCGA
>JAAYQU010000008.1 GCA_012519055.1 Bacteroidales bacterium
ATCGTACATCTCTGTTATGGCTTTAAATATTTTGCCATGTCCCTTACCATAAAAGCACGACTCTTTTAAAAGCCCAACTATATCATTTAAAGCATCTTTGTCTAACATTAATGCACCCAACACGGCTTTTTCAATTTCAAGATCGTGTGGAGGAACCTTCCCTTCTACAATAATAGATTGATTGTCTTCTATTTGTCTATTTGTTTTAGCCATGATTACTGTTTTTAAAAGAGGATTTTAAATTTCTGGTGTTAGTTAATAACAACTTTTAGTTGTGCATAAAGTTATAAAAATTCAATAAGAAAAAAAAGATTTGCCTCTATATAAATAGTGACAAATCTTAATAATTTATGCTTGTTTACAAATAGCAACAAATGTACTATTTGTTCTGATCCTTACCTTCGGGTTTAGGTAACAGCACTTTGCGCGAAAGTTTTAGTTTTCCGTTATCATCAATATCAAGCAGCTTAACATCAATGACATCGCCTACTTTCAACACTTCTTCAACTTTATTTAATCTGCGCCACTCAATTTCAGAAATATGTAACAGACCATCTTTGTTTGGCATAATTTCCACAAAAGCTCCATAGGATTGAATTGACTTAACTTTGCCTTTGTAAATATTTCCAACTTCTGGTACTCCCGCTACATCTTTAATCATTGCAATGGCTTTGTCCATAGATTCATTATTAAATGCAGCAACCTCAACGATACCTTTCCCTTCTGTTTCCTCAATAGTAATTATAGTTTCGGTTACACGTTGAATCTCTTGAATAACTTTTCCACCCGGTCCTATTAATGCTCCAATAGAATCTTTCGGAATTGTCATCTGTATCATTCTTGGTGCATGAGGTTTAAGATCAGGACGTGGTTCTGGCATTACCTCTAACATTTTTGACAGAATGTGCAAACGTCCTTGCTTGGCTTGTTGCAGAGCTTGTTCAAGTATCTCGTATGGTAATCCGTCAATTTTAATATCCATTTGTGTTGCGGTTACGCCATTAACAGTACCTGTGACTTTAAAGTCCATGTCTCCAAGATGGTCTTCATCTCCGAGAATATCTGAGAGAACAGCATACTTGTCACCGTCTGTAATCAACCCCATAGCAATTCCCGAAACAGGCCTTTTAATCTTTACGCCTGCATCTAAAAGCGCTAACGTACCCGCACATACAGTTGCCATAGAACTTGACCCATTTGACTCAAGTATATCAGAAACTACACGTACGGTATAGGGAAAATCTTCATTCGGAATCATTGGTTTCAGTGCTCTATAAGCCAAGTTGCCATGTCCTATCTCTCTCCTACCCGTTCCTCTGTATGGTCTTGCCTCACCGGTTGAATATGGTGGAAAATTATAATGTAGCAAGAATGTCTCAACTCCCTGACGTGTAACCTCGTCAACTAATTTATTGTCTAATTTTGTTCCCAAAGTAACTGTGGTTAATGACTGGGTCTCTCCACGAGTAAAAATTGCTGAGCCGTGTGTAGCCGGCAAGTAATCAACTTCGCACCATATTGGTCGTATTTCGTCCAATTTTCTGCCGTCCAATCTTTTGCGTTCTTTTAACACACAATCTCTAACGGCTTTTTTCTCTACTTCGTGATAGTAACGTCCTATAAGTACTTCGTTAACTTCGTCTTCTTCAGTATATTGCGATAAAAACTCCTCTTTAATAGCGTCGAAAGCCTCGGCTCGCTCTTTTTTGCATGGATTTCCCTTAGATGCAATATCGTACGCTTTTTGATAACACTCATCCCAAACTTTCTTACGCAACTCTTCGTCATTCTCTTCGTGGCAATATTCACGTTTAACAATACCAAGCTCTTTAGACATCTCCATTTGAACTTGACAATGTTTTTTAATCTCGTTGTGAGCAACTTTAAGAGCTTGAAGCATATCCATTTCGTCAACTTCTTTCATTTCGCCCTCAACCATCATAATATTTTCCATGGTTGCACCTACAATCAAATCGATGTCAGCACGCTCTAAATCAGACACTTTTGGATTGATAACAAACTCACCATCTATACGTGCAACTCGACATTCTGAAATTGGACCATTAAACGGTATATCGCTAACAGATATAGCTGCCGATGCTGCTAATCCTGCCAAGGCATCTGGAGAGATATCTTTTTCAGAACTGATTAACTCAACGTTAACAAATGTCTCTGCGTGAAAATCATCGGGGAATAATGGTCTTAATGCCCTGTCGATAAGTCTGGCTACCAATATTTCCGAATCTCCCGGACGTCCTTCTCTGCGTGTAAAGCCTCCTGGAAAACGACCTGCAGCTGCAAACTTTTCTCTATACTCAACAGAAAGAGGCATAAAATCCACATCTTCTTTTGCTTCAGATGCGGATACTACTGTTGCCAACAACATAGTTTTTCCGCATGTAAGTACTACTGCTCCATCAGCTTGTTTTGCTAATTTGCCGGTTTCTAATATTATTTCACTTCCATCTGGTAGTGGAATATGTTTTTTTATAATGTTCATATGTTTTATTATTTTAATAGTTACAAAAAAAGGCAATTTTCATTGCCTTTTATTTTATTTACGCAGGTTAAGTTCAGCAATAATTGCCCGATATCTGGTAATATCGTTCTTCTTCAGGTAATCTAAAAGCTGACGTCTTTTCCCAACTAAAGTCAACAGAGCTCTTTGAGTGCTGAAATCTTTTTTGTTTCGTTTCAAATGCTCAGTTAAATGTGAAATTCTATAAGAGAAAAGAGCTATTTGCGATTCTGCTGCTCCTGTGTCTTTCTCTGATTTCCCATACTTTGAAAAAATCTCAACCTTTTTCTCTTTTGTTAAATACATATTATTCTATTATTAAATTATTCTTTTTTATTTAGAACCGCAAAATTATGAAAATTATTCTTATTAACCATGATTGTTTCATAAAATATTTTCCAATTAATTAATTGGAATAATTTGGAAACGTAAAAAATAGCTCTACCTTTGCTCAAATTTTGGTAGTAAAATTAGGAATTGCAGTAAGATTCTTAACAGAATAATTCATTTTTTAGGTTTCTTTTCTCATTGACTAGTTTTGGCAAAACAGAAGTCCAAAGCAACATTATCCACTAACATTCATTTAGTTTCGGTTAATGTTTTTACCAACCATTAATTTGAAACTTTTTAACACTTTTAATACAATTAATTATTACAATCATGAGAGAAGGAACAGTAAAATTCTTCAACGAAACAAAAGGTTACGGCTTTATCAAACCAACCGAAGGTGGCGAAGATATCTTTGTACACCAAACAGGTTTAATTCACAAAATACGCGAAAACGACAAAGTTCGCTTTGAAGTTGAACGTGGAAAAAAAGGCATGAATGCTGTTAACGTTGAAGTTATAAACGACTAATAATCGACTCTTCAAATAAAATGCCACCCCATTTGAGGTGGCATTTTTTTGTGTTTTGGATTTCAGACTTTTGACTTCTAATTTAATTACGGTTACGTCACACCTACTTTTAACTTTATTGTACAATAATTTTCTCCACTATAACTTGGTTCTTACTCATTATTTTGAGAAAATATATACCCTCGGGTAATGTTGATACTTCTATTTGTGCCTTCTTACTAATAAACTCAGTGTGTACAATCTGTCCTGAAATCGAAATTATTTCGATACGAGCTTGATTTTCGCCAGGCAAGTCAATAAACAAATATTCTTTAGCAGGATTTGGATATATACTAACCTTATATTCTACACTCTGCACATTAATACCCCCATCATTAAACTTTGTCACAAACGACATTCCTTCGGAAATAAATCTACTTGAATCGGGAATTTCTAAACTATATTCTGCCCAATAGTCGTGAATCGAGTTTGTTGACGATTTAAAAATCTTGTAATTCATTAATTCCCCATCAACGAATCCATTAGAACTGAGATCTGTTGTATCTTTTGCAAATGCTACTAATGCTGTATTAAAACTTAAACTTCCAATAGCCATTGCTCCTGCACATTTACCTTGTGTGGTAAAAACACCTATCTTATCGCCAATAGAAAAATCTTGTAAAGCCTCTTTTGAAATACCAATAATATGTGAGTTTCCACTTGATTTTTCCACCCCCCATGGATAGTTTGTTGTACCTTTAAAATCTGCTATGATTTTATCACCTTTGCAATCGGGAAAATCAATAGTAACATCCTCAGATGCAAACACATAATAAGCCTTTCCTGGTTGCAGGTAATATAAAGTTGCAATATTTTTCGGAGACCAGTATACACCACTTGAACCTATCTCTTTTATCACTACAATAGATGGAATATAAGCAAAAAAATCGTCACAAAAAACATTACATTCACTAATTACTGGCATTATATTCCATCCTTGTTTTAAGTTTACACTTCTATTTTCTATTTTATTTCCGGCAATTCGAAAATATGTATTATTAGAAACTTTTATCTTGTATCCGCTATTGGTATCCCAATTTTCCAGCGTGTTAATTCCTGTAGATGGTTGATATGAATTTATTTCGTCTTGAATGATAACAAGATTGGTTGTAATAGACTGTGTAATATCTTCAACATCTGAATTTATTGGTGTTAAAAATGTTGACACACCATTCCAACCTGAGTATAATTTTATAGGTTGCATCTGTCCGTTTCCTGTTACCGATATTTCAAAATCATCAATATATATTCCGTCTTTATTCGCAGATGCATCACTCATAAATCTGAATCTTATATAAACTGATTTGTTTAGATAATCATTAAGCGAATAACTTTTCTGCATCCACATTGTTTGCGTTCCTGTAAACTTCTCTATTCTATCCCATTGTGCTCCATTGGTAGACATCTCAAGATAAACATTATCGTAGTTTGTTTCTATTTCGTATTTTGTCCAAAACGTCAGTTGAGCACTTGCATATCCCATCAACCCAATGGGACCAAAAGTTGCAGAAGTATTCCAACCATTGCCGTAGTTGCCGTTAGGGCTTTCGGTAAGTGATTTTGAGGGAGAGTGGTAGCTTGTATTTGTTAATCCCCATTCGCCTTCAAATTTCCAGCCATCTGTACCACCTTCAAAATCATAAACAACGGGTGGCACCATAGGAACAGTTGGTTTTACAGTAACAGTATTTGACTTGCCAGACTCTTTGTTTGTATCGGCAAAAACAGCAGTAACATAATACTGATATGTTCTTCCGTTTACAACATCAAAATCTGCAAAATAATTGGTTGTTACTGAGTCACATAATGTTCCGTTTTTATAAACTTTGTAGCAAGAAACATCCACCACATAATCCCAAAACAACTCAACCACATTGTCTGACGGCAAGGCTACTAAATTTTTTGGAGGAAATCGCATATTCGACATTGTTACAACTGATGCTAAAGTTGCCTTGGTAAATGTAGTTGCCATTGGCACGTTATTATAGCTTAATCCAACTGTATCGTTTGCTGTGTGGATATACGGACTGTGGTTATCAACATCTTCAAATGGAAAAATTCCCATATAACCATTGTTATTAAATGATTCGTGATCACTTGAGCCTCCTAATAAAGTTCCTGGTTCAACTACAAAGCTGGGCAGATAAATACTGCAAACGTTTGTGTAAAATTGGGCTAACTCAAGAGCTGATTGTGGGTATATAAGGGTTGTTTTAATAACTGTGCTTGAAGGTTTTAAATATCCAATCATGTCTAAATTAAAATATCCAAGTATATCCATGCCTTCTTGCGCACATCTTTGTGCATAGGCTTTACTTCCATACAAGCCATACTCTTCACCTGAAAATGCGCAAAACACTATTGTTCTGTCAAAACTGTATTGACTTAGTACTCGTGCAATTTCTAAAACAGCAGCTGTTCCAGATGCATTATCATCGGCACCTGGCTGACTAGAACTATTTGAATAGGTGTCATAGTGTGCGCCAAGCATTACAACTTCGTTAGGATATTTCGTCCCTAATTTTGTAGCTATTACGTTGTCACTTGCAGATCCAGACGGCATTGGGAAATCATGTATCTCTACTGTTAATCCAAGTTCTTCAAATTTTCCTTTTATCCAGTTTTGTGCTTCAATCGATTGAGGAACGTAGGCGTTACGCGTGCCATAATTTTGAAGATGCCGAACTATTGTAGTAAGATTTGTTCCTGAAATTTGTAGTAATAACTCATCAACAAAAGGATCTACTTCAGATATTTCAGGAAATCTAATATTGTTTTCAGGTAATCTTGCTTTATTATTAAAAATTCTGATTAACCCATCGTTTTTAGCAGGTTTAATATACTGGTGACGTTCAGCACTGACCTTTACAATTATGATATTCTCATTGTCAAATAAGATTTCGAAATTATTTCTATTCTGCTTGATGTATTCGGTCTTTTTTTCATCATTATCTACAAAAACCACGTAATATGCACTACCATTTTGCCATGGTTGTGGATCAAGAAGAATAGTTTGATTTTCTTTCAAATCATGTGATGCCGTACCAATAACAAACTTATCACAATGGTAATGAACTGTAAGATAATCTTTCTGAAACATTGCTTTTGTTTCGGTAAAGTTTTTAGTTGGTAGCAAAACTAAGTTTTGCGCAAATGCCTGTAACACAAACACTTGCATAAACAATAATAATACAAATCTTCTCATATTTTTATATGTTTTAAATTTTTAATTTTCGATTTAATTAAAACTAATGTGCCTTATAATTAACCTATTAATGTTATATTTTGATTGTTAGTTCCATATTAGCAAAAAATAAACAATCAAGGTTCCAAATATCATAAAAATAATTGTTGTTTTTCACCTATTTTCTAGATTATTTTTTCCAGAAGTTAGGCATAAACAATGCCAAAACTGTAAAAATTTCAAGTCTTCCAATCAGCATAAGCAGTGACATTAGCCATTTGGCTGCAACGGGGAACTCAGTACAATTAAGTGGTGCTGACACCTTGCCAAGTATTGGTCCTGCATTACTAAGCGAAGTTAATGAAGCTCCAAGAGCAGTTTCAAAATTAAATCCCAGAAATGTTAAAGCAATCGCACCTACTATAAAAATTAAGATATATACAACAACAAAAACTAAAATATTACCCACCAAATTAGATGGCACAGATCTGCCATTCAAACGTAGTGGTATAACAGCCCTTGGATGAATTATCCTACGTGTTTCGTAGTAAATATTCTTTATAACAGCTGTTACTCTAATAATTTTCATTCCTCCTCCGGTCGAACCTGTCATGCTACCGATGAATAATAACAGAAAAACAATGTTTACAGTGAATGTTGGCAATAGTACAAAATCTGTCATTACAAATCCTGTGGTTGTAATTATCGAAACCGTATGAAACAGTACAGAACGAAAACTGCTAGTTGCTTTAACCGGAGAATATAGTAAAGGGGCAAACAGAATAATTGCAAACAGAGCTGTAATTATAAAGTAAAAAAACAACTCTTCGTTTTTTCTTATTTTTGAAAACTTAAATGTTAGGACATAATATAGTACACTAAAATTAATTCCTGAAATAAACATAAACGCAATTATCGTATATTCTATTTGAGGGGAATTAAAATACGCTATGTTACTGTTTTTTGTGCTAAAGCCACCAGTTGACATAGTTGTAAAAGAGTGACAAACAGCATCAAAAGTTGACATACCCGCAACTTTAAGCATAACTATCTCAAGTACAGTAAGAGACAGATAAATTGTCCACAATGTTATTGCTGTGTCGCTAAGTTTTGGTTTAATTTTTTCAAAAGTAATGCCTGTAACTTCTGCCGAAAACAGTTGAAGTCCTCCAACATTAAAAAATGGCAAAATAGCGAGGCTAAGAACAATAATACCCATACCTCCTATCCATTGTGTCAAAGAACGCCAGAACAAAATCCCGTGTGGTAATGATTCTATATCATTAACAGTTGTTATTCCTGTTGTTGTAAACCCACTAATGGTTTCAAAAAAAGCATCAGTAAAACTTTGTAAATATCCTCCAAGGTAATATGGTAGACACCCAAATATAGAAAAGACGACCCAAACCAGACTTACAATTATATACCCATTCCTCCTATTAACAACACGTTTACTTTTTAACGTCGACAAAAAAAACAATAGTCCCACAAAAAAAGTAACAGAACCACTTAGTATAAAGGTTTTTATATCAGACTCGTTGTAGTAATATGAAACAAGGGCTGATAAAAATAAAAAAACTGACTCAACAATAAGTAATATGCCAAGTATGTGGATTATAAATTTTCGATTGAGCATGATTAATTAAAAAACTCTTCGAGCTTATTAACTGCAGTTGACAACGAAAAAACAACTACATGGTCATTTGCTTTGATATGTGTGTTGCCATCGGCAGTAAATGCTGTTTTTTTCCTTATAAAACCCCCTACAACTGCATCTTTCGGGAAGTTTATATCTTTAAGTTTTCCTTTAGTAATTTTTGCACCGGGTCTTACAATAAACTCAAATACCTCAGCATCGGTTGCCGTTAAGCTCATAAAAGAAGAAACGTCAGCATTTATGGTAAATCGAAGAATATAACTTGCAGCTATTAATTTTTTGTTAATAATTGCATCAATCCCCATGTTTTCGGTCAAGCTGATATAATCAATACTTTCAACGGCTGCAATAGTTTTTCTAACGCCCATTTTTTTAGCCTGCAAACAGGTAAGTATATTTATTTCGCTATCGCCCGTAACTGCAATAAAAGCATCCATATTTTCAATACCCTCTTGCACAAGAGTTTCAGTATCACGCCCATCCCCATAAATAACCAAACTATCTGAAAGCATATCGGTTAGTTCAAAACATCTGCTTTTATCGTAATCAATCAGCTTTACATTTGCTGTTTTCTCTAAAACACTTGAGGTTCTGAACCCTATACGCCCGCCACCAAGAATCATTATATTTTCAGGTTCAAGCTTTTCGTGTCCGCTGTATTTAGTAATTTTGGATATACCTTTCTGATTAGCTATCACATAAACAACATCACCCTCTTTAAAAATATCTGACGCTCGCGGTATTATCGTTTCCCCGTCACGTGTAATCGCAACAACACGATATAGAAGCTTCTCTTCGACTTGTGTAGATTCGACTACCGTTCTGTTGATAACAGAGGCATTTTTGTTAAGTTTAATCACATGCAATGAAAGCATTCCTTGAGAGAAGTTAAAAACCTCGCTAGTACCTGTCTGTGTCAAAAGGTTAACTATCTCACGTGCAGCCAACATCTGTGGATAAACCAAAGCATCAACACCCATACCAATACAATGCGAACGATTCGTTGGGTTTAAATACTCAGCACTGTCAATTCTGGCAACGGTTCTTTGAGCCCCTAAGCGTTTAGCTAAAATACACGCCATCATATTGACTTCCATATTGCTGGCAACAGCAACAAAAAGATCAGCATTTTTTACACCAGACTGTTTGAGCACATTAAATGAAGTAATAGACCCTGTAACTGTCAAAACATCATATTGTGAAGAGAGTACATTCAGAGATTCTTCATCAATATCAACAACAACGACTTCATGATTTTCGCCAGATAACATTTTGGTGATTTGGTATCCGACAGCCCCTGCGCCACCTATAATTATCTTCATTTGCTAACCTGTTAATTATACAATGCTAATGCTTTCTATATATAGTAACTTTAAAACTTTCAACTCAATTTACATTTCAATCTTAGGTGCTTTTTGAGCCTCTTCAGATGCTTTAAAATATCCTTTTGCATTGAAACCGAACATCTTAGCAAAGATAATTTTTGGGAATTTGCGTATATATGTATTGTATTTGCGAGCTTCATCATTAAATGCGTTACGTTCTACCAAAATACTCTCTTCAATTTGCATTAAATCATTCATAAGTCTCTGATAGTTTTCAGAAGCCTTAAGATCAGGATATTGTTCAACAACAACCATTAAACGTGACAACGCTGATGAAAGTCCATCTTGAGCTGACTGAAATTGTTCAATATTTTCGGGAGTCAAATCATCACCAGAAATATTAATTCCTGTTGCTTTAGATCTAGCTTCGATTACACCAACTAAAGTTGCATTTTCGTGACCTGCATAACCTTTTACAACAGCAACTAAATTCTCTACTAAGTCAAGCCTACGTTGATAATTAGACTCTACTTTACCCCATTGTGCATCAACAGATTCTTCCGATGAAACCATTCCATTGTAACTTGAATAAGCCATAATGCCAAACACTACAAGTAGTATCAGTATTGGGACTATAATCATAACAGAAGCAAGACAGCCTGTTCCTTTTGTTTTTACTTCATTTGTGCTCATTTTTCTTATGTTTTTATTTTAAATTAAACAAATTGTATTTCAAACTATTAGTAAAGTTAGATTACGGCTTGTAAAGTTATTAAAATTATTAAACCACAAGCACAAATTTAATGATTTGTTGGCGATTGTATGTCTACATGCTCATTTAATATTAGTATATTTGTCGGGAGTTTTCGTCTAAAAAACAGTGACGTTGGACAAATTTATGCAACATATATGTATTTTTATGCGTATAATTGGCAAACGATAACGTTGAGCTAAATATTTTCCGAATATAAAATACAACTAGATATGAAAAAAAAATTATCAAAGAATAAAGTATTCTTTACGGCTTTCGTGCTATTTGCTTCTTACATTATACCTACTCACCTTTTGGGGCAAGTTCCACAGGATACTTTAATTGCAATCAGTATATTTAAAAAAACATCAACTTCTTTTAATGTAGCTTACACTGTTGGATACAACAACACAACAAGTCAAGGTATTTGTTATGGTTTATCTGACAATCTAGATTTGAATGGGACACATGTATCTGTTGACCATTGGAAGTCTGCCGATACATTGACAATTCCAGGTTTAACTCCATTAACAAGATACTATTTTAGTATATACGCCATAACCCCAACTGACACAATATATGGAGCAGTACATAAAGCTACAACAGTAGCACCAGAACCAACTACGAATTGTGGCACACCCAGCGTTGTTCATTTGGACAGTTGTTCTGTCCAAATAAGTTTTGATGTCGCTACTGGAGCAAATAGATATCTGTGCGTTCTTGTTGAAGGTAATACTCCTGTTAATCCTGAGTTGATTGAATCTGGCGTTCAACCTTCGGTGCTAAAAGCTACAATAGGATGTGTTGATTTGGTAGAAAACCTCCAAAATGAATATTCTTACGATTTATTAAACCTAGAAACCACTTATTCTTTAAGCGTGTTTCCCGCAAATCGTCCTGCCACAGGATATCATAACATAAGTTATAAAACTGATGGAGAAATATCTACCATCACATTTGAAACACAAAAAGTAACTCCGACAATACAAACATCTCAAATATCAGCAAATGCTATTCTTGATGGCAAAGCAAATATTTCATGGATTAATGGCAATGGAAAAGGACGCGTTGTTTATATTAATAACACTAACTCATTTACAGATCCCACAAATGGCGAATACCCATTGATTAACAATGCATATAGTGGTTCAGGACAACAGGCTATATACAACGGATCAAACTCTAGTGTTGAAGTAAGTGGACTATCAGCAAACACTACTTATTATTTCAGAGCGTATGAGTTTAACGAAAAAACCACAGGAAATCCCATGTATAATACAAGTGAAGCATTAGATAATCCGACATCTTTTACCTACTACTATCCAGCACCAGAAGTTCAGGACTCAAACATTATGTTTAGTTATGAAGGACCAAATTCAGTTAAAGCTTCTTGGTTAAAAGGAGATGGAATGAACAGAATTGTTGTGATGAACACATCTAATGTATTTACAACACCTACAAATTTTACTGATTATACAGCCAATTCATCTTGGGAAAATAGCGGAGAACAAGTTGTTTATAATGGAAATAGCAATATTGTGATCGTAACAAATATTTCAACCGATATACAATACTTCTTTAGAGTTTTTGCTTATAATAATGAGTCTCAATATGCAATGTTCAATACATCAACAGCTATTAAAAATCCAAACTCGATAAAATTATCTCCTCCTTTAATACAAGACTTCGATATTGAGTTTAGCAATGTTACAGCTACAAGTGCTACTGTGAACTGGACACGAGGAGATGGCATGTACTCAATAGTTTGTATGAATATAGCCGAAAACTACTTAACGCCTGAAGACTTTATTACATATAACACAAATTCAGAGTGGCAAAATTCAGGAGCACAATGGGTATATTCAGGAGATCAAACATCGGTCGATATTACAGGTTTAACATTAGGGACTACCTATTACTTTACTGTGTATGCATTCAATAATAGCGATTATCCTATTTACAATATATCGCCAGCAATAGACAACCCATACTCACTACAATTAGGAGGACTGAATACATGGAATGGCAATATATCAGAAAATTGGGAAGTCGCCAAAAACTGGTCATTGAAGCATGTCCCATTTAATGAAAATAACGTAATAATACCTGAAGTAACAAACCATCCAGTATTATCACAAAACTCAAGTGTTAAAAACCTGACCTTAACAAGCAAAGGGCGACTAACTGTAGAAGAGGGTGGCATTGTATTGTCGGTAAATGGTACTCTTTATTTAAAAGGAGATGCTATAAGTTCAGGATCCTTGGTCATACGAGGAAGTTCTAGCGTTGATGTAACTGGAGAATCTTACTTAACAAGAAAAGTTACTGTAAAAGATTGGCATATAGCAAGTATTCCAAATAATAACAATAATGCTTTACAATTCACAGGTTTCCATGTTAGCAGATGGATTGAAACTACATCAACCTGGGTTAATTTAGGCAATTTAGATATTGTTGAAAAAATGAAAGGTTACGCAATATATCCTGGTAGCAAGGACACGGTGCGTTTCAGAGGTAGTTTTAATAATGGACCACAATCAATTGATGTAACAAACTCAAAAAATGGTCATAGTGGAGACGGATGGAATTTTATGGGAAATCCTTATCCATCGGCTATTGACTGGGGAATTTCTGAAGGTTGGAGCAGAGAAAACATTAACAATACCATATACAAAAATATGGAAAATGCTGGATTTACTGGTTACGTCACCTACAATTACGAAACAGGTGTTGGTGTGCCAGAAGGTACAAATGGAATAATCCCTGCTAGTAATGGCTTCTATGTGTTGTTAATTGACTCAACATCTCCAGACCCAGTTACTGCTACATTGGGTATAAACAATAACGCTCGTGTTCATAGTTACGATCCTTACATAAGAAACAGTGAAAAGTCTACTGAAAAAATTCTTCGTTTATCTATTTTTGATAATGAATCAGCTGTAAGTGAGACAGCTATTCTATTTCATCCAAAAGCATTAAATGAAATAAATACTGATATTGATGCTTTTGTACCTCCGCTCTTTCCTGAAGTGGAAAGACCCCAAGTATTTAGTATTCGCGGATCTAATAACACGCAAATGATTCTATCATCAATAAACGAAAACCTACTTAACACACTAGAACCCGATCATTTTATAGAAGTCCCAATAGGATTAATAAATAACAGAAGTTTATCATACAGATTAGTTCTGAACGGAAACACTATAGGTGAAGATTTTGATGTTTATCTATACAATAAAAAAACAGACAAATATCATAATCTTGAACAACCTTATAGTTTATCAAGCGAAGATGAAAATAGTTACAATACATTTTCAGTACGTATAACACCAAAAGGTGGAAACGTAGCAATTAACAACACCCCTAATAACAAAATTGATATAGATGTATTTGCAGTAAAAGATGTTATAAATATTAATAGTCACGAACCAATAACAGGGACGGTAACGGTATATGACATAACTGGCAAGTTAGTCTTTTATGAACAATTAAACGGAGTTAATAACCATACAATAAAAAACGATAATAAAACTGGTATATTTATTGTTGTAATAAATGGCGAACAGGGATATTATTCTAAAAAACTGTTTGTAGAATAAATAATATAGTAATAACATGAAACTTATAAAAAGAAGATTGCGTGTAATCTTTGTATTTGTAATAATTTTAACATCCTCTACATTGCTTTATTCACAGCAGAAAGAAGAGTTTGGAAAGAAACAAATTGGAAGAGAAAGATTGTCAGATAATAAAAACGATAAAAATGACAAATCAGATAAGTTTCGCAATCCAGGTGGTCCAGGTGGACCAGGTGGTCCAGGCGGTCCAGGTGGACCAGGCGGAGAACTTCCAATAGGAAATGGTTTCATGTTTTTAGCTGGCTTGTCAACTGCTTATTTAATTATTAATAATCGCAGAAATAAAAAACAGTAAACTTTGTTAAGCATAGGTTATAAATATTAAATTAAATATAGCATTTATTAAAAAGAGTTAGAAGTTAACATAACAAAGCCAACTGTTTCATGGTGAAATAGTTGGCTTTGTTTTTATTAATTAAACGTCCTTAATGTTTCCTATTTCTTCTCTTTTAAAAGAAAAAACGCTCATAATCATATGACTATAAGCGTTTTATTTTTTGTACCCAGAGCCAATACACAACCCGCCAAATAACAACCAAGCAAAGGAAAATAAAGACACTCAGTAACAGTCGATTAGTGTTTTAAAGCAAACATTTATTTTCACTTGTTTTGACCTTTTTTTGCTTTCACTTGTCCCCCAAACGTCCCCCGAATATTGTTTAATATTTAATAAAAAACTATCTTTGCAAAGAATAGCAAATCAAAGGAAAGGCAAACAAAAAAACACCACGATATGGCAAGGAAAAAAAACAGCGATATTGTAAAATTGAGAGAAAAAAAGATGGCAAATGGAAATACTACTTTGTTTTTAGATTGGTACGATAACGGAGTGAGAAACAAAGAGTATTTAAGACTCCATATCAATAAAAAAGCACGAACGCCATTAGAAAAAGAAAACAATAAAAGAACTCTCGAATTAGCAAAAAAAATAAGATTAGAACGTGAAACGCAAATAACACATTCAAATTTCGGTCAAATAATACCCGTTAAAAAAAAGGTTGCTTTTTTTGCCTTTGCTGAAAACTACAAAAACAACTATACTAAAAAGGATATAAGAATGATTGTGGGCGCAATACAGAGGTTTAAAGACTTTCTAACTGAACAACGCCCCTTTTTAAATCAAAAGAGCCTCAAAATAGCCCAAATCGACAAAGTAATGATGACTGACTTTGTTAGTTATTTAGAAAGTAGAAGCATTGGAGAGGGCGCACACGGCTATTTTCAACGTTTCAAAAAAATCCTTAAACGTGCAGTTGACGAGGAAATAATATACAAAAGCCCCACAGACGGCATAATTTGCAAAAGGGTTGAGGGGCTGAGAAAGGACATATTGACTAATGACGAAATAATTTTACTTGCGAAAACACCGTGTCAAAATTCAGAGCTTAAAAGAGCTTTTTTGTTTTGTTGTTCTACTGGGTTAAGATTTGTTGACGTTAAAGCACTTCAATATAAAAATATTGATTTTGCAAATAAAAAGATGACAATAGACCAAATCAAAACAGGCAAAATCGCCATTATAGACCTCAATACAACGGCATTAAAAATGATTGGAGAGCAACAACACCCCGATAATTATGTGTTTGATTTACCCTCTGGGAACGGCTCAAATAAAACCTTAAAAGCGTGGGTCAAACGTGCAGGAATAGACAAACATATAACTTGGCATTGTGCAAGGCATAGCTTTGCTGTTAATCTTTTAACAAGTGAAGCAAAACCCGATATAAAAACAGTTTCAAGCACATTAGGACACTCAAGTTTAAAACATACAGAAAAATACACACGTGTTGTTGACGAGCTTAAAAAGAAAGCGGTTAATGCTTTGCCCGATTATAAATTATAAAAGCCAATAGCTATGAATAAAACCTTAGAAAATGCCTTTTTTGAGCCTTTTAAATTTGGCGGGATTGTTGACAATTGTATTGATTACATTCAAAAAAAATATGATTTAGGGATTAATCCAAAAAGCTATGATAATTTGTCTCCACAATGGGAAAAATATTACAAGGAGTTACCCATCAAAATAATTGAAAAAACAGAGGCATTTGATAAAAGTATTATAACTGGCTTTAAAAGCCCCCTAATTGACGAAATAGAGAAAAATTTAATAATTTGCGACTCTCCAAAAGAGAAAAAAAATTATTTATTTTCACTACTAATCCCATTTAAAAGATTTAGCGATATTTTTAAACCAGTAGCCACAATTAATTCTTTAAAAAAAGATATTGAGAAGGCAAAACAAGACCTAAAATACTGGGAAAGTGTGCCAAAAGACACAATATTGAAACCGTCAGGAACACCCAAAGAACAAATTGAAGCGTGTAAAATGGTTATTGAACAAAGGAAAAAAGATATTGAAAGAACCGACTACATAAGCAGTCAATTTGTAAAAATAATTAATGAAACGGTCGATAAAAACACGGTCGAATGGTGTTTGTGTGTTTATGCGTTCGCAGTTTCACAATATGCCAATCGTTTAGACGCTTTATTAGTAACCTATGGTATTGACTTGTTAGAACTACAAAAAGAATGCGGAATATACCTAAAATACAGTAGAAATATTACAGATATAGAACTTTATATCGGTACTACACAATTAGCCCAAAAATACATTAATGAACTGCCAAAGAAAAAAGAACCCGTCAATACAAACACTTTGCCCCCTGAACCACAAGCCAACAAACCAACGAACGAAGTACTAAAACAGCCACATTTTGACGGGGATTTTAACGATAAAGAGTTAACAGAGGCATTTGAAAAACTAAAACAAGGTAGATATATTCATTCTGAAAGCGATTTAAACAGTTTTATATATGTATGTACTGGCAGGAATGAATTTACAAAACCTATAAACTGGATGGAAACAGCGGGATTGTTAGGTATGTTTGTAAATGATTTATTTATCACAACCAACAAAACAAACATATGGGAATTAGCCTTCAAGTGTTTTACTATAAAAAACAAACCTCCCAAAATTTCAACTATTAAAACAATCGTATCAAAAATTACTCAAAACTGGAGAGAGCAACCCAAAAGATACCCAGAAATGAAAGAAACTATTATTAATGAACTAATTTAAAAAAGTCAACAGTTGTCAACAGTTGTCCTAACCGTTGACAACTGTTGACCTTTTTTCTCTCTCATTCACTCTATTTTTGCATTATCATTATAACGGTGGTTGTTGGTAAGCCGTTTTTGATGTACAAATAGACTGTATCGACCAACGTACAGTGTTAAGGTACAATTCTAAATAATAATGCAAAATGGAAAAAGAAATCTTAAACAGACTTAAAACAATTGAAAACCAATTGTATGCAACAAAAGACGTTTTAACGTTCGTTGAAGCAGCTAATTACACTGGATTAAGTCGTTCACACCTCTATAAACTTACGTATGAGCGCAAAATCCCACATTACAAACCACGTGGCAAAATGATTTATTTTGACCGCAAAGAGCTAAATGACTGGCTTTTGCAAAACCCTATTACAACGGCAAATGAAATAGAAAAACAAGCCGTTGACTATTGCTATAATACTAACAGGAAAGGAGGGTTAAAATGAAATCTAAAAACAAAGGGACTGAAAAAAACGCCAAAATTGAGCGCATAGAATTTGAACACTTTAATGTTGAACACATAGAGTTTGAACACCGAAGGAACGCCGAACATTTAAAAATCGAACGCATAGAAATCGAACAAAAAGAATATGACGGTAAATTGTCAAAAGCAGACACAAACGACCTTATAAACGAACTTGCAAACCGCTTTTACTGTGTTAAAATAGTTGATTGCGTTGGCAATAGCTATGAAGTTAAAAACGATAGTAAACAAGCTAATTTAAAAACCATTTATTAACCAATAAAAATTTAAAACCATGAAAACAAAAGAAACCCCCAAAGCTATAAACGCTCAAGGGGCTATTGCAGATAAAGACAAAGGTACGATAATTTTATTATCCCGACAACAAAAAATGATATATAACTTACTATTAACTGGAGGGCATTTTGGAACTATTGATTTTATGCAAAAACTGTATATAGCAGACCCCAGACGAGTTATTGCAGACTTAAGAAAAAAAGGCGTAAAAATTTCTGACTATTGGTGTACAAGTGCCAAAAATGCACGTTATAAAAAGTATTACATTAAAGACACAAAAAGATGAGAACAAAAAAGGACGCTTTTTACTTCCCCCACGATAGTAATGCAAAAGACGATATAAAAATTGCTTTAATGACTAATGAAATGGGATTAGAAAGTTACGGTATTTTTTGGGTGCTTGTTGAAATTTTAAGAGACCAGCCCTCATATGAATGTCCTATAAAACTATTACCCATAATTGCCAAACGTTACGGAGCTGATTTTGAAAAGGTAAAAAAAGTGGTTTATGATTATGAGTTATTTGTAGTTAAAGATGACGAGATATTTTATTCTGAAAGTTTGAAACGTAGAATGTTATTATATGAGGAAAAAAAGGAAAAACTCAGAATAGCAGGACTTAAAAGCGCCGAAAAAAGAAAAAAGAAAAAAGAAAATAATCAAAGCGATGTTCCAACAACGTTCCAACAACGTTCAAACAATGTTCAAACAACGTTGGAACAAGTAAATAATAATATATTAGATAATAATATATTAGATAATAATGTATTAGATAATATAAAAAGAGAGGGAAGCAAAATGCCTCCAACACTCGAC
The DNA here is from genome assembly GCA_012519055.1 of Bacteroidales bacterium. NCBI lineage: Bacteria > Pseudomonadati > Bacteroidota > Bacteroidia > Bacteroidales > Bacteroidales bacterium. The sequence goes on from JAAYQU010000008.1 coordinate 18,661, forward strand.
AAAGTTAAACAATACATTGAGGCAAAAAATTATATTGTAGATGGCGAACAATTTTTTTATTACTATTCTGCAAAAAATTGGGAGGGCATAAAAAATTGGCAAGCTAAAATTGACGAATGGCAGGTTAAAGACTCAAAGACTAAACCGCCAAAAAATGTAAAATTGGGTGTTGGCGAATTTATAAAAGACGGTATTCGCACATACGGAACAGGTAGAGCAAAAATACCGATGGACGCTCCGCCACGACCCAGTGAACAATGTGCTTGGAATGCAGGCTCGCAAAGATGGTTTACACAGTAAAAATTTGGTTTACGCTTAAAATGAAAATGCAAGCAAACCAAAGCAATTTTAAACAATTTATTAACAACTTAAAAATTCAAGTTTATGATTAAAACTTTTGAACAAATTAAAAAAGAGTATGCAGAAGATATAAGGGCGTACTCTGTAAAAGTCAGAATGGCTGAAGATAAAGTAAGCTGTTTGACTGCAAATTTAGAAAATGCCGAAGCTGAAAGATGGAAATGCTGTCAAGGCGAAATTACTCACGAAAAATGTGAAATGCGGAAATACTGGGATTTTCGCATTTTAGACTGGAAAAAACAAGTTGAAGACGCAAAAAATGAACTTGCAATGATAAAAGCAGGAGAAAATAACGTTAACGAAATATTAAAAAATATAGGATTTTAATTATGGAAACTAAATATGATAGATACCAAAAAAACAAGGCGGTAAAATTTATCCGAATGGGAAATATTAAAACATTGACCACCGAACTAACAGAAGCCGAAACGGTGTTAATGACGTTAAGAAACAGGGGAAGGAATGACCTCGAAGCTAAAAGGGAGGAACAAACTGTTATAGACGAAATTAACCGCATTAGGGAGCTATTGGAGGACGAACAAAGAGCTGTACAATCTTTGGAACAAGCCACTGATGACGAAGCTAATGAGGTTATAAAGAAAATGGAGTTTTAACCGTTGCTTTTCTGAAAACAACAAAAAAATACAGAAAATATGGCAGTTAAAGGCACAACAAACAACCCAAGAGGGAGACCGAAAGGTACACCTAACAAGGTTACTAAAGAAATGCGAGAGTGGATAAAAGAAATTATCAATGAACAACGTCCACAACTCAAAAAGGATTTAAAACAGTTGGATCCAGTTGAACGCTGGAGAATTGTTGAAAAATTATTGCAATACGTTTTACCTAAAATGCAGTCAATCGAGGGGCATTTGAACTTCAATAAAATGACTGATGAAGATTTAAACAAATTGGCTAATGAATTAGTAAAAACTAATAACGATATTATTGAGGAGGCGGAAAATGAAGATTAAAGTAACGAGAGAGCTAAAAATAGCGATGTTAAATGCTTTTCGCACTGGTTACCTCAATTTGTGGGAGTGTCCAGATATTTTGAAAGAGATAAAAGGAGCAAACCTGTTTTTAGAAGTTATGAAAGCAAGCACTGCAAAAGACGGTAAAAAAGAGTTGTCAGAAACCGAAATATCAGTAAAACAACCCTCAAAAATCGAATAACGATTTTAAAGCCGATTTTAAGCCCTGAAATACTTTTTATGATACCTTATATCATAAAAGACATTTCGGGGCTTAAATCAAGCTAAAAGGGGGCTAATTTTAAATATTTAACTGTTTGTATTTGGTTTAAATAAAAATAACATCTAAAATTGAGTGCTTATATTGCAAGCACTTCAAAAAAATAAAAAATAGCAGATAATAATATTAAAATTTGGGTGGCATTTACAGATATATAATAACAAGCTAAACGACCGACAAAAAGTTACCGTTTTGTTATTTAGAATGAATATAAATAACGGGAATTTGCTCACAAAAATACAGCACGGGGAAGCGCAAATATTTTGCAAAATCCGTGCTTTTTTTTTGTAAAAAAAAGACAATGTTATGTTTTTGCAATATACGTTCGCACTTGTCCCCCAAACGTCCCCCGACAAATAAAAAACGCTCATAATTTCTTAACTATGAGCGTTTTATGATTTTTATTTTGTACCCAGAGCCGGAATCGAACCGGCAAGGATTTGCATCCACTGGTGTTTGAGACCAGCGCGTCTACCAATTCCGCCATCTGGGCGTTTTGTTTTTGGTGGCGCAAATATAATAGCTTTTTGTTTTATCAACAAATAAATTTCTAATTCATTTCTTCAAATTCTATATACTCTCCTACATGTTTAGGTATATTCTTTTTACCTCGCGGAATATCAGTAACGTAAGTATCTCCGACATTACCTTGCGAATTAGCCGAAGCTCTTCTTTCAAACTTTCTTACCTGACGTTTAACAAACCAACGAAAAAATATGCGCCCAACAAAATTGAGCAACAGCATAACAAGTATAAAAATTAGTAGAAAACGCATTTATAGTGTCCTATCATTTAACAAAAAACAGCAATAATAACGATATTGAATAAAGCACTATTTTAAGCTGCTCCATGGTTAAACCAAAAAGTCTCATACGTGGATACGTAAGAATTACACTGATAAGAGAAAAAACTGTGGTTCCTAATAATATCCAATTAAAAAACACGTGGGTAAATAGATCCATTTTATAAAATATCGCACCTGAAATAATATGTACAATTGATTTAGCCAATACTATGCCAAAGTAAAATATCGTGTTTTGGAACAACAGACCAGTTGAAACAATTTTCTTCCTTGCTCGTAATATCGAATGAGCTAAAAGTATTGCAATCATTGAGCCTATCAGAATTTTATCGGGTATTAGAGTAATGTTTTTTAACAGATATTTTCCTGTTAGCCAGCCTAATGTAAGAAAAACCACATACATTGTGGTTGTCCCTAAAACCGTAACAACAATATTGAGAACCGTCTTACGATTGATAAACGAAAGTCGAGTTGCTTCTAATGAAAACATCTCAAACAGAATACCCAAAAGTATAAAAAGTGCTACTGTATTTATGTGCATATTATTCAATTTTTATATCATAAATAAAACCATCAATATGTCCAACCAATAAGTGAAAATTATTTTCATTTTCGTATCTAGTTATGGTAAATGGAGTTATGCCATGCGTTGGAAATCCTAACAACTGTTTGCCATTTTGATCAAAAAGAAAAACCTTTTTGTCTGTTCTGTCAACAACTCCTATTCCACGTTTTTTTGCGGAAAAACGATAAATGGTCGGCATATCCTGTATCTCTCCTTTAAAAATATGTGTAAAAACCTGTTTCCCCTGATTGTTAGTTACTAACAACCTGTTTTTGTCAACAAATATGTGATTTCCTTTGCCATCAGACGTAAAATCTGCGTAAATATAAAAATGTTTTTGCGATAAATCGAATAATTTTTCACGTCTTACCGTACCATCTAGCGATATCGACATAAGCTCGCCACTATTAGTAGTTGTAAACCATCGACTGCGCGAAGAACTATAAAAGAACGGCGAGTTTTGTGCTTTCCCATACAATTCACTTGGCTTGATGCGTTGGTCTCCACGCCTATCTAGAATGTAAACACGCAAGGTGTCACCTAGTAATATATAATCTTTTGTTCCTATGCAGAAATGTTGAGCGGGTGTTGTGACAATGGCATCTGTTGTACTAAAATTCCATCCGTCAACTTTATTCCCATCAATATCAATCATTGATATTGTTCTATCTTCGTGTGGAATAGCTATTCTATAGTTTTTGTTTGAATCGTAGTCAAAAAGTGCCAGCCCCGTTGTAGCTTTGCTTTTGAAAGATATAGGATATCGGTCGCTGTCATCTCCATCCATATTGGTTAAATAAAGCGTATTAGAGGTATTAAAGAGAAGTTGCCTTTTGTTATCCTTGACAACTTGGTTTATGTCGCTCAAAATAATCCCGTCAAGCTGTTTTTGCCATAAAACTCTTCCTTGGCGGTTCAACAAATACAATATGTTAGAGCTATCTTGCACTAATATTCCTGATGCATTGCTTTGCCCTAAACTTACAATGGTAGGTTTAAGTATCGATGAGTTTTCTAAACGACTTTTCCATTCATAGCTCTTGGCGGCTGCTGTTTTGTGCTTGCCAAAATCAATAACAATATTGTGATAAGGTTTCTCCATATCATAACTTACTTGCCACAGCATTTTGTATGGAAATGAACTTAACCTTTCGTTAATTGATTTATGCAACTTTTCTGATAACCAGAAAGACAACATGTCAGTTTTACTCCCTTGTTGTTGATATATTGTAATATTAGACTTGCTCGCCTTCTGCATTTTTATTGGTTGATAATCAATTGAAGCTGACATTGTTTGCTGTAAGACTAATGCGCTTATAAGATTTTTTAAAGCATCGATATCAGATGAGATATAAAGATATTCGGAAACAATAGTCATATATTTAGCATCTTTCTCTGAAAAGGCTCTACCAAAAGCCGAACCTGTTATATTACCCCACTTAGCCTGAAATATCGAAAATTTAGTCTCTTTATCGAAAACGTGTTTATGTTCCGTTGCTTCGAGCATTTGTCGTGATGCGGTTTCAATCATATTTTTCAGATTGTGCTCTGTCACGCTTGTCCCTTTTATTTTTAGTCCAACAACCGTTTGTTCGTTGTTCAACGAAAACTTGACAATTTCATTTGCAAATATTCTCTCTATCAGCTCATTAATGCTAACTCCAAATGATTTCTGAAAACTTTGATTATACTGCTTGTCGATCTCTGAAAATAACGGTATAGGTTTATCTACGGCTAAGTGGTAAAAACTTTTTGCTATTGAGGGAACAACTTTTTCAATATCTGAGTCAACTGAATTTCTATTTTTTATAACATTCATGTAATCTTTCGGTTCATGACCAGATGACAGACCGTTTACAAGTATTGTTTGATCTTTAATCCAAGTATCAAAAACCGATATTCCTTTATCACTTAGGTAAGGAAAAGTTTCAACATCGCTTTGTAAATTTACAAAGATATTGGCATCGGCGTTGATTGATGCATATTTCTCAACCGAAATCATTTTATTAGTCGCATTTTCGACACTCTTTGAAGCAACTTTTCTAACTATTCTGCAACAGCCTTCAAACGACTGATTAACAATTACTAAACCACTACAGTCCGACAATCCGTAAGTTTTGTTTTTTAAGTCGGTAAGAGTGTAAACTATATTGCCATATTCTTTTTTCTCATTTATTTTGAATGTTTTAGCAATATTTTTTTTGTAATTGTTAGTCCATTTTGTCGAATTGTGCTCATTATCAAAAGCTAACACAATGGTAAAACCATCGCTTGGGTGATAAGCCAAAAAAATTTGACTTGACATTTCGAAAAAGCTTGCTGGGATAATTCCCTGAAGCTCAGTTGTGTCGCTGAAAAACTGCTTAAACAAACTACATGACGGTTGTTCCTCGACGTTATAGAAAAAATTATGGGGATTATTTATTCTGACAACAACTTCAGTAGAGTCATCAAATACTAAAAGTGGATGTATTTGCTTAGTTGAACTCTGTTTAGAGATAATAATAACCACTAACACGAGTGTTACAGCTAATAATACAAAGAAAAATTTCAAGCCACGATTCAACATATTCCTCTGTTTGATTATTGATTACAATAATAGCAATAAAATTTGATTTTTGTCTGCAACATTTAATAATGTTTACAAACGTCTGATACACAGCGAGTTAGATATAATTTATATCCTTGCATACTAAGTCTCTTTTTTTGGAGGATAGTCAATATTATAGTGAAGCCCAATGCTCTCTTTTCTGCGCATAGCGTATTTTATAACCAAGTACCCAACATTTATAAGATTTCGTAATTCGCACAATTTTGGTATAACTGTTGAGCGTCTGTATAGCTCTTCTGTCTCTCTGTAAAGTACTTCCAAACGTTTAATAGCCCTCTCTAAACGAAGATTTGATCTTACAATTCCCACATAGTTACTCATTATATGTTGTATATCTTTAATACTCTGAGTAATAAGAACCATCTCTTCGTTAGGAGTTGTTCCTTCATCATTCCAATCAGGGATATTTTCGGGTATTGGGTGCGATTTGAATACCATTATTGCATGTTGAGCAGCTCTATCGGCATAAACAATGGCTTCGAGCAATGAATTGGAAGCAAGACGATTAGCTCCATGAAATCCCGTTGAGGAGACTTCGCCAGCTGCGTAAAGATAGTTGATATAACTCTCTCCATTTTGGTCAACTTTTATTCCGCCACATTGGTAGTGATTTGCAAAAACCACAGGGAACATATCTTTTGTAATATCAAAACCGTGTTTTTTTAAATGTTCAGCAATATTTGGGAAGTGCTGCAAAAGCCCTTTTGGATCCAAGTGCCTGCAATCAAGATAAACAAAATCACTACCATGGATTTTCATTTCCTGGTCTATGGCGCGTGCCACAACATCGCGAGGAGCTAATTCCAATCTCGAATCATATTTATGCATAAACTCCTCTCCATTCTGATTTTTAAGTTTTGCACCAAATCCCCGCAGAGCTTCGGTTATCAAAAAAGTTGGCTTTACACCCGGTGCATAAAAAGCGGTTGGGTGAAATTGAATAAACTCCATGTTTTCAATCAATCCTTTTGCTCTGTAAACCATTGATATTCCATCTCCTGTTGCAATTTCAGGATTTGTTGTGTTTAGATATAGGTTACCACTTCCACCTGTCGCAATCATAGTTACGGGCGCTAAAAAGGTCTTAACTGAATTTCTTTTTTTATCTAAAACGTAGGCACCAAAACATTCAATATCACGATCATAGCGTGTTATAATTCTTCCCAAGTGGTGTTGTGTAATAATATCGACTGCAAAGTGGTCTTCAAAAACATCAATATTTGGGTGCGATTTAACCTGATTTACTAAGCCTCGTTGTATTTCGTATCCTGTAATATCTTTAAAATGAAGTATTCTGTGCTCGGTATGTCCTCCCTCTTTTGCTAAATCAAATTTCCCTGATTCGGTTGTATCAAATTGAATACCCCATTCTAACAGTTGCTCAATTTGTGCAGGAGCCTCTTTTACAACCATTTCTACAACTGCCCTGTCGTTTAAATTACAACCAGCCTTTAGGGTATCTTCAACATGCTTCTCAAATTTATCGGGATTATATGTTACGGCGGCAATTCCGCCTTGCGCATATCGCGTATTGGTGTCGTCTAACTGTGTTTTTGTTACTATCGCAACTTTTCCGTAAGGAGCTACTTTCATTGCAAAGCTTATACCTGCAATACCGCTACCTATAACTAAAAAATCGTAATTGAGCTTCATGTGTCTAAAAATTTTCAATTAGCTTATAATGCAAATAAATTATATGCATCGTTAAACCGAATATGTCGAATGTAAAATGAAACATGTTCTGAATACAAAATTAGCAAATTTGTATTTGTGTTTTCTTCAAAAGCCTATTTATATTTGAAATTAAAAAAATCTGATATTTTAAATTAATCAACTGTAATGAGTTTTGCGTATGAAGGGGTGTTTTGAAGGAGTAAAAATTGCAACTTTTAGAGTTTTTTAAAGCTGCTAGTTTAAAACTGTTTTGCGTTTATTTTGAGGTCAGTGGCGGATTCGAACCGCCGTAACCGGTTTTGCAGACCGGGACCTAGCCACTCGGCCAACTGACCTTATTGGGAACGCAAAGATAACCATTGATGTCGGAATAAGCAAAACAAAATTTGAATTATTTCTGTTTTACTGCTCTTAATATATGTCTTTTGCCGGGGGGTCCTTGAAGTTTTACGACGCTAAAGCCCGAAGCTATAAGATTACGACGAACATCGCCCTTAGCTGAATAGGTGGTTAAAACAGCGTTATCGGTCATAGCTTGATATATTTTTGTAAATATTTCAACTGACCAAAGTTCTTGCTGTACTTTGGGCGAAAATGCGTCAAAAAACACAACATCAACGGGATTTTGCGGCAAATAGTCTGTTATATCTGTTTGAATTTTATTTAGATAAAAAATATTGATTTTTGTTTCTACATTCCATTCTGCGAAGTGTAGTTGATTATAATAATCAACATACCCCTTATTATCAAACAGTTGTCCGCAATTCAGTTTTTGAGCCAAATTTATCGGAATTGGATATTTTTCAATTGTGGTGTAAGAAATTTCTAACTTATAATCAATACCAACTTTAAGCGCAAGCAGAGCGTTTAGCCCTGTGCCAAATCCCATTTCTAGAATATTTATTCTCTTTTTGTGGGGATTGTTTAATATATAGTGCAATAGCCCCTCTTTTATAAAAACGTGCTGACTCTCTTGCAGAGCGCCTTTGGTGGAGTGATAATGTTCGCCTATTTCTGTTGAAAAAAGTGTAAAGCTCCCATCTTCAGTTTCTACAATCTTGTGTTGTGTCATGATTTGAAGAGTTGTAAAACTTATTATTGCAAGAACCCAGTTATCTCGTTAGCCCAGAAAAGAGCTATTCCGGCAATAAAAGTCAAAAACGCTATGCTTGGAATCCACTTTGATCTGCTTTGTAGTAGATATTCCGAAGTTATATATGTTAGTGGAATTATAATAAATATCAAAAAATCTGTTGAAGCATGTATAGATGCTATAACAATAATTATAAAATAAATAATTGTTATAAAGAATGTTGTGAAAAATTTGCGTGCAATTATTTTTCTGCTCCTCAATGTAAAAAGTGTTGCAAAAAATCCCATCACGGTTAATATCGACGCGACTAAATGCGGTAAATACTCCATGCTTACACTAAGGGGTATTTCTCTAATTTTCATTTTTCCCAACAATCCATTAAAAAAGAGTTCTATATCCCCAAATAAAAAGAGACCGTATCCAAATAGTATCCAAAAGGTAATAAAGCCAACTAAGCTAATTAGCAACCCTCTTATATTTAACCCATTAGTAACAAAGCTAAGTATCCAAACTAATGGTATTAAAATCACCGCAAACCAATGAAACAATGTGCCAAGTGCAATTAATAGCCCAATTTTGAACATTGCTTTAATTCCAATAACATAGTTTGAATTACTGAACAGAATATCAATACAAATAAGCCACAACAGGTTTGATAATAGAAGCGCAACTATTACTGGCGATTTTATGAAAAACAGATATAAGAGTGTGGAAATCAGAGCAGGCAAATAGCTTCTTTTCTCGATAAGTATGTGTTTATGATTAACTTGAATTATGTACATTGCTTGAACAACAATCAGCACTAATATTACTACAATTGTTGAGTATTCCCACTTAGCATTTAGCCATGCAAAAGCATCGGTAAGAGATTGAAGTGTAAACTCTTGGGCTACCGTAGTTTCTACAAAAAACACAGGTGCCCAACATATAATGGCAATGAATATTGTAAGTAATAAGTTTGACGGCAGAACGCCTTTAAAAAGTCTGATTATCATAACTCTAAAGATTTCAGATCATTTCCAATGTCAGTACGGTAATATTTCGATTTCCAGTTAATTTTTTCTATGCTGCTGTAACACTTTTTGCGAGCATCCGATATATTTTCTCCAAGTGATGTAATTGCCATTACTCGCCCACCATTGCTTAATATGGTGTCGTTTGAAATTTTTGTTCCGGCGTGAAAAACAGTGCTTTCTGTAATAGACGAAAGCCCCTCTATTGCCTCTCCTTTAGTGTAATTGCCCGGATATCCCTGACTTGCCAAAACTACTGATATTGCTGTACGTGGGTCTATCTCAACCTTATAATTGTGTAGTTTTTCCTGCCAAGTCAGGTTAAACATCTCAACTATATCAGATTTTAAACGCATCATTACAGACTGTGACTCAGGATCACCCATGCGACAGTTGTACTCAATAACATAAGGCTCGCCGTTTACGTTCATTAGACCTATAAAGATAAATCCCTTATAATCAATTGATTCTTTATATATTCCTTCTATAGTTGGTTTAATAATTTTATCAACAACCTTTTGTGTAAACTTACTATCGCAGAATGGAACTGGAGAGACTGAACCCATACCACCTGTATTTAAACCTTGGTCGTTATCGCCAATACGTTTGTAGTCTTTGGCTTCGGGCAATATGACAAACGATTTTCCATCGGTTAAAATAAAATACGAAACTTCAATGCCCGATAAAAACTCTTCAATAACAATGTTGTCACCTGCTTTTCCGAACATTCCGTCAAGCATTTGGCGCAGTGTTCTTTTTGCTTCTGTAATATCGGGTGTGATTATTACACCTTTGCCGGCGGCCAAGCCATCTGCTTTCAAAACATACGGAGGCTTAAGTGTTTCCAGAAACTTCTCACCTTCTGATATATTTGATTTTGAAACAGTTAAAAAACGTGCTGTAGGTATATTATATTTTACCATAAACTCCTTTGCAAACTGCTTCGACCCTTCAAGCTGTGCCCCTTGTGATGACGGTCCAATAACTGCAATTTTTGAAAGTTCGCTGTGCGATTTGAAATAGTCGTAAATGCCATTCACTAAAGGCTCTTCTGGACCTACCACAACCATTTTAATATTATTTTCGAGCGCAAATTTACCTACTGCATTAAAGTCGTTGGGATTTATTTCAACATTTGTTCCTTCGCTTGCTGTACCTGCGTTTCCTGGAGCTATATAAAGCTTTTTAACAAGTTTACTTTGTTTAATTTTGTATGCAAGTGCGTGTTCGCGTCCTCCGGAACCTAAAAGAAGAATGCTCATTGTTATTTGTTATTGTCCGATAAAAAAGTGGTCAAACATGGTTGTCTTTCACAATTTATCGTACTTTGACAACTAATTTTAAAAGTACGATTAGCAAAAGTACTCATTTTTTCGGATAATCTGTTTTACTATTGGAATTTATACCGATTGGACATATACTATTCAGTGCCACTTACCATTGGAACAAATGAGAATAGTCCAAAATCCTCAGTCTTAAATTCTGTTTCTGAAAGTTTTGTGACTCTTTGCATCGTTTGAGCACTCCCTTTATCAACAGGAATGACTATATATCCACCAATAGCCAATTGCTCTTTTAAAGCCTCCGGAACAAATGGCGCTCCGCATGTGACAAGTATTTTATCAAATGGTCCGTAAGTTGGTTTCCCTGCGTAGCCATCGCCAAAAAAACCACGAATATTAAATCCTAACTGTAAAAACAGGCGTTGTGACGATTTAAAGAGTTCTTTTTGACGCTCTATTGTGAAAACTTTTGCCCCCATTTGCGCCAATATAGCAGCTTGATACCCTGATCCTGTGCCAATTTCCAACACTTTTTCCCTTGGTTTGACTTCGAGTAGCTGTGTTTGAAATGCAACCGTATATGGCTGACTGATAGTTTGCCCTGCAGCAATTGGGTACGCCTTGTCAATATATGCATAATCGAGCAAACCTATATCAAAAAACTGGTGGCGAGGGACTGTCATCATTGCGTCTAAGACTCGCTTATCGGTAATGCCTTTATTACTAAGTGATTGAATTAATTGACTTCTAAGTCCTTTATATTTAAAATCATCGGGAATCATAGTAGATTTATTTTAACTGCGAATTTAAACAAAAGTTTGTAATGTAGAGGCTTTCTCAAAAGTCTCATTTTACAAAAAAGCGGTAAGGTGGCTCAGAAGTGTCCAAATGCAAGGCACTGAGATTGAGGGCGAAGGAGCGTACATGAAGTACGTGACTGAGTCCGAATATCGAAGTAACGCAGCAGTTGGGCACTTATGAGACACCGCCTACTATTAAACTTGTGAGTGTTGTACAAGATCACGAAGCGACTTGAGCATATTGCCCACATGCAATATCATCACCTTTGTTTCTTGTAATATTGTGAGATACAAAACGCTGTTTCGTGTATTAACATCACCCGTTTTTATTCGCTTGATTTGCGCCAGTCGAGCCTTTTCAATCATTTTTTGTATATCGCTAATCTTTTTAACAACCTCTTTTGTTTTGTAATGTTCGTTTTCCATTATTAAATGTAGGGCAAGATTGAAAAAATCTGACATTTTTTCCGATATCTCTCCCAATTCGTGCTGTTGTTGGGCGGCAATAGGTTTGTGATTGTTATTCACATGTTCAAAAACAGGAGTTGTTATGAAGTTCAAACAATGGGCAGCTTCTCGCATATAGTCTATGGTTTGAACATAATATTGTCCGGATTCATCTGACAGTTTGTTTATACTTCGAATAACTTTATAAATGCCATTCTTCATCTCTTTTGTTTGATAGTTGAAATCAAAAGAGTCTTGATTTATGCTTCTTAGTGTTCTTCTGTCCTCCTCTATCAAACCATTTATGGTGACAAAATATATTTTCGATATTTTAATAATAGCGTTTTTTACAGAATCGTTA